>JAAANX010000158.1 GCA_009909085.1 Cyanobacteria bacterium GSL.Bin1
AGAAACATCTGGAAGTGTTTACTCGCTAACCGCTCATGGCTCTATTCGCAGCTACGGGGAGGTGATCTCTCCCCAATCCCCCACCTCACGAAGTAGGTGGGGGTCATTGAATTTTTTAGGTACTGATTAACCCTTACTTCTTGAGAGAAGAAGCATATTTGGCATCCAAAGCCGCTTTTGGATAAGCGATTCGTTTATGGTTCGTTTGTTGCCACACTCTCACAAAGACCTGGGCAATTTTTTTCAGTTCATTCGGGGTTAAATTCGCATCTTTTAACTGTTCGTCTTGCCAGCGCGATCGAATAATTTTATTCACCATCGACAGCGCTTTTTCCGAAGAAACATCACTCAGTGATCGCAGCGCCGCTTCGCAACCATCCGCTAACATAACAATCCCTGTTTCTCGGGATTGAGGTGTTGGTCCATCGTAACGAAAATCAGCTTCAGCAACCGTGCCTTTTCCCTCTTTTTGCGCTTGAAAATAAAAGTAAGAAATGAGCAAAGTCCCTTGATGTTCGGGGATGAAATCTTGAATCGCTTTGGGGAGACCACAACGACGGGCCATTACTAAGCCTTCACTAACGTGCTTCTTAATAATTTTGGCACTTGCATAGGGATCATTCAGCTCATCATGTTTATTTTTACACCCCATTTGGTTTTCAATAAATCCTAATGGATCATGCATCTTACCAATATCATGATAGAGCGTTCCGGCTCGAACTAACTCCACATTACAATTCAATTCTCGGGCTGCTGCTTCGGCTAAAGAGGCAACAAACAAGGTATGCTGAAAGGTTCCTGGGGCTTCAATGGCTAAGCGTTGCAATAAAGGGCGATTGGGATTGGCTAACTCCGCTAAACGAATCGGTGTGACTAAATCAAAGAAACGTTCTAAGTAAGGAGAAACACCAAAGGCGACAATACTCCAAACCAACCCGGATAGACCATAAATCACAGCATCGGGTAGCATCGCATACCAAATCGTTTCTCCAGTTGTGTTTAGAATTAAGCTCAGCAGCAAATATACTGCCCCTTCTACTAAACCGATTGCTCCCCCTAAAATTGCCAATTCCTCGCGCGATCGCAGTTGTCCGGCAATTGCCGCTGCTAAGATACCACCGACCGCTCCTGTAATCAGGGCTTCCCAAGCAACAAAAATCTCTTGTCCACTCAATAAGGTATAAACTTCAAGCCCCGTTACTAAACTGATTTGGGTTAAGGCTAAACTGGGTCCATAAAAGCTACTCACTAATAACCCCACTGCCGGCAAGCAAGAGTAAGTTATTCCAAGCATTAATAAAAGAGGACTGGCGACACTGAGTAAAATTAGCAATATTTGATCGCGCCGTCGCAGTTTTCGCCTCACCAACCGCTTTGTTAACCAAAAAAAAGTGATTGCAATCGTAACTAATATTGCACATAGTAATAATCCTTGCCAGTTAATACCCCGTTGACTGAGACCTAAGGCATCAAGCAGTAAAAATTGCTCCCGGCTAATCACATTCCCTGAGCGCACAATGGGACTCCCTGCTTCAACAGTGAGCATGACAGGCTCTACTGCTGAGGTAACAGCCTCCTCCAGTGCTTTGGTTTGTGTGGTATCTTCCACTAAATTTGGCGTGAGTGTTTCCTTTAAAAGTTCACGCCCTAAATTGACACTAACTGGCGGCGCTGTCTCCTGGAGTTGCAGTTCAATTGCCGATTCTAAAACCGATGGTGGTAACCCCCGAGGAATTCCTTGAGTCAACATTTGACGTGCTGTTTTTTCAACCGCCGTTCGGGTCACTTGCCATTGAGAAGGGGAGAGCCCTAGTAAAACTCGACGTTGCCTTAGACTGAGCCATCTTGTTTCCTGATCGTCGATGGTAGGGGTTGGGGTTAAAGTAGCAGCGTGTTGCTGACGTACCTGATCAAGGGTGGTTAATAACTGAGAAAAGTCTGACGATGATAAAGTTTGTGATAATTGAGCCAGTTGAAATTTTGCTTGTTCAGAAAGAGAGTGCGGTTGCTGAGATGTGGATGTATTAACATTCGCTAATATTCTTTCCCATGCCGACTGAGAACAAGTACGAAGGTAAACTTGTACAGGTTCTGATAACTGATCGGTGGGAACAAAAAGCTCTGCTCCTGCTTCTTTACGTAGTGTTGATAAATGATCTAACTTTGTAGCCAGGTCATTGAAAATCGCTTTGTTTTTTGCCGTATTCACTTTCAGAACAGGACTCAAGCGCGACCTCTCCGCTTCCTGCTTTTGAACCGTTTTCAAGTCATCTTTAATGTTGACATCAGAAGGAGCAATAATCGTTTCCGGCGCTCGTGTTCCAATCGCCAGTTGAGGTTGGTTATACAGCCGATTCCCCACGACTCCTGTCAAGGTCAGTAAAGCGAGGAGAAACATTAACCACGAACCAGAAGCGAAAATAGCAGTGATTTGTCTTCCGATTCCTTGCCATGAGGAAAGCCGCTTGCGAGGATGATCAGCGAGTCGATGAGTAATACTAGGAGAATGTTTCATCAGCTTTAAATCGCTTTGCCGAGCTGAATTAGGACCTATCATCAAGCTTGGCGCTACTCCATCAGTTAATAATTTTAAATTTAAGGTTTCTGCCTACGAGGTTGAATCACTCCGCAGGGCGCAATTGCCATTGCATTTACATCTAGGTGCTCGTCAAAGTTAGCTTGCCCAGGAAAGTGATAGTTCCCTGACCAAGTGGCCCACATTAATCTCAACTTTTGTTTCCATTCTGTCCTCTCTTTTTGCAACAGACAACGCCAAGGAACCGGAATTGCATTCACCCCATTATGCACTCCCGATAAAGCGCCTACTAAAGCCAAAATTATTGAATTTGACCCCTCGCTTGCTTTCACCCTCCTCACACTTAGGGCTAAATTTTCTGAGGTTGTCGCAAAACAGTATAAAGCCAACCAAATGTCTTGGCAAGTCGAGGGTAACTTTAGCTTTATTTCTTGTAAGGTTGCTTCTTGTTCTAGACTATTTTGTAACATTGTTAAAACGTTGCCATTGCCAGATGAATCCTCGTCTAAATCTTTTCTTAATTTTTTAAAGAGAGTATTCCCTGGCAACTTTTCGCTAGTTCCCCAAGTAATTGCTGTCGCATACGCCAAAATCGCTGCGGTTGCTAAAGATGATTCATTTTTCTGTTGTGCAATTGCACTCAGTTGCTCCCCCCAGGTTTCGGGTTGGTCATTGAAAAATAAGATTAGGGGTAAGCAGGATAAGATAATTTCGCTCGTTGTATATCCTTTCCAATTAATCCCCCCTTGCCACTGTCCTGTTTCTGCTAATGCTTGAATAGCTTGGTTTTGTCTCTCGTACCAAGACTCAACTTGAGCCCCTTCTGAAACGTTTCCCATCCAGGGGAGACAACTTCCCAGTAAAGCACCTTCCCAACGAGATAAGAGAGTCTGCTGCATGGTTTAACTCTCTTTTTTACTTTGCAAATAACGGACAAGCGCTTCTAATCCTAAGCGATAGCTCTCTGCACCAAACCCACTGATTTGACCGAGGGCAATTGATGCTATGTATGAATGGTGGCGGAATGATTCCCTTTGGTAAATATTGCTTAAATGAACTTCCACTACAGGAAGTTTCACGCCTGATAAAGCATCACGAATGGCTACACTTGTGTGCGTATAAGCTCCAGCATTAATAACAATGCCATCCTTGTTTTCTAGCGCACCATGAATCGCCTCCACCATTGCTCCTTCTGAGTTATGCTGTTGACATTCCACATAGCTATGCAGCTCTGCGCCATAATTTTTCAGAGCTGCATTAATTTGCTCTAAACTTGAAACTCCATAAATGGAGGGTTCACGAATACCTAGTAGGTTTAAGTTAGGGCCGTGTAAAACTAAGATTTGTAGCTGCTGCACCAGTTTTTAAGTCTGCTTCCCTTAGCGATAATAACGGGAAACTCGCTCTTCGACGGGGACAGGGATTGGCTCAGCTTCTGGCTCCATTTCCGGTCCAAGCAATAGCTCAATTAATTTACGACCCCAATCTTTCAGTTTTTCAAGTGCTCTTTCTATAGATTCCATTGAACAGATGGCTCCTGTGAGACCTCATTTCAACTAACTGGTATGACGTGATGATTCTCCTGAATCAGGAGACACGTTTCTAGCGTAATAACGGAGATAGCTAACCGTTCTATGAACTATTTTAGCTAACCAGATTAATAATTAACTGGTAACTCCATGCGCTTTCATATACTTATGTTAATCTTAACACATCGCTATTTTACTCAATCTTAGGGGTGAAACTTTCATGAGAAAAGGGTTTGCGCCTCTAATTTTTCCTATTTACAAAAATTTATACACTTTTAAGAAAAGTTGAAGTTTTGGCTGTGAGTTGTGATCCAACGCTCAATAATGGGATTGACTTCCTCTGGCGCTTCGTCTTGAGGACAATGTCCCAATCCAGGTAAAGCGATAAAATCTTCCACCACCGGAAAACCAGTTAATTCTTTACCTAAAGCAACAGGTTCCCAAGGATCATCCGTCCCCCACAAAATAAGGACTGGACAACTCAGCTTAGGTAATAGATCTTCTGCCAGGGGACCTTGAGAATAATTGGTAAAGGCAACAAACACTCCAGCTGCCCCAGGATCTTGAGCGGGGGCAAGTAACATCTCTACGAGTTCATCAGTCACTGCTTCTGGACGTTGATAGGCTTGTAATAAAACGTTGCGTACAGTCTTCGGTTTGGCAATTTGATGGAAAAACCATTTCCCGATGGGAGGATAGCTTAAGATTTTTTGGGCAATGGGCGCACCAAAACGACGATGCCACGGTAAGGCTTGTCGCTTCCGTTCATGCAAGAGTCGCAAAGAAATATTCAGGTTAATTACCCCTAAACTGATTTCTGGGTGCATCACTGCCGCTTGCATCGCTGCGATACAACCAATGGAGTTTCCCACCAAAAAAACCGGGGTTCCTACCACTTCTTGGCAAAAATCAGCAATTTGTTCGCCCCAAGTTTCAAACGTATAATCAATTTCGGTTCCGGGTTGGGGTTTAGCGGAACCGCCAAAGCCAATTAAGTCTAAAGCATAGCAGCGAAAGGAGGCTCCAAGTACCGGTAAATTTTTCCGCCAGTGTCCAGAAGAAGCGCCAAAGCCATGAATACAAACGATCGCGCTCCCTTTCTCCCCACAGGTGCGATAAGTAATGGGATAACCGCGCCAGGTCCAAGTTTTCACTTCTGTTTTAAGCTGGGATGAAGATGTCATAGTTTTTGTCAAGATACTCTAAATAATTTGTAACAAAAAGAAGGAGAATAGACCAGTACAATATGAGAGAAGTCGGAATCAACACGCGCTCATGTCAATTCAAACCCCTAACTGGGTTAAAAATGCCGTATTTTATCAAATTTTCCCGGATCGGTTTGCCAAAGCCCAACCCCCAAAAGGGACATCATCGATTTTTCAGCACGTCAAATTTGAACCTTGGGAAGACCCACCGACCCTGCAAGGGTACAAAGGAGGAAATTTGTGGGGTGTGATTGAGCAGCTCGATTATTTGCAAGATTTGGGAATAACTGCTTTATATCTAACGCCCGTTTTTCAATCAGCTTCTAACCACCGTTATCACACTCATGATTATTATCAGGTTGATCCGATTTTAGGGGGCAATGAAGCGCTCCAAGCGCTTTTAAGGGCTGCCCATCAACGGAATGTGAAGGTAATTTTGGATGGGGTTTTTAATCACGCGAGTCGCGGTTTTTTCTACTTTAATGACATTTTGGAAAATGGTCCCTACTCCCCCTGGGTGGATTGGTTTAAGATTAAAGACTGGCCTGTTTCAGCGTATAATGGCGATTTACCGGCAAACTATGCCAGTTGGGTGGGCAATCGGGCATTACCGGAATTCAATCATGACAATCCGGATGTAAGAGAGTATATTATGCGGGTGGGAGAGTATTGGCTCCAGCAAGGAATTGATGGTTGGCGATTAGATGTCCCCTATGAAATTGAAATCCCCGGATTTTGGCAGGAATTTCGAGAAAGAGTGAAGAAAATTAACTCAGAAGCCTATATTGTCGGTGAAGTTTGGGGAGATTCTCGATCCTGGCTCGATGGAACGCAATTTGATGGCGTGATGAACTATGTGTTTACCGGTCCCACGATTGCCTTTACCACCGGCGATCGCGTTGATCGATCCTTAGTAGAACAACCGGACTATAAGCCCTATCCCGCTCAAAATGCCAGCGAATATGCCCAACAGATTCAAACGTTATTAGACTTATATCCTTGGGAGGTTCAACAAACCCAACTCAATCTTTTAGCCAGTCATGACACGGCTCGGTTACTCAGTATAGCCCAGCGCGATCGCGCCAGTGTTAAACTCGCAACCCTATTATTATTAACCTTTCCTGGCGCACCCTGTATCTACTATGGCGATGAAGTCGGCTTACCCGGCAAACTCGATCCCGATTCTCGCAGGAGTTTTCCTCCCCAAGAACAGTGGGATCAAGACCTCTTACAATGGCATCAAAACTTGATTCGTTTACGCCACAGCTATCCTGCCTTAAGAACCGGAGACTATAAAATTCTGTACGCAGAAGGTTTAGTCTATGTGTTTGCCCGCACGCTAGCTGCATGCGAATTAATTATTGCGGTGAACTCAGGAACTGAACCAGCATCAGCGACTGTTCCCACAGCGCAACTCCAAAGTGAACCCCATGGTTTATTACTCGGAGAGACAGGACTGCAATGGGATAGCAATCAAAATATTCTGACCCTAGAATTACCCGCTCGTAAGGGCTGTATTATTGGTAAGTGACATCTCCCGGCGCTGACCTATCGGTACAGCGCGGGCTTCCCATCCTCACGAATGGGCTTTCCTGCGTAGCACTTACCTATCAATTGACCCGGCAGGACGCTGCGTCCGGCAGAAAC
>JAAANX010000159.1 GCA_009909085.1 Cyanobacteria bacterium GSL.Bin1
CAAAAACAACTAATTGGTAAATGTTGATTTCGGGGTATCGAACCCACTCAATCAACGGCGAGACTCCAACGCAGCGACGCAGGAGCGAAGCGACGAGGAAGTGAGGATATCCCGACGCTGAATCAGAGATTACAGCGCGGGACTTATGTTCTCGCGCTCTTGCCAGTTAAACGCCGTTGGACTAGCGTAACCCACTGCTTGCGCTGCTTCTTTCACTTGAATTTGTCCACTAAGAAGTAATTCTTTGGCTTGTTCTAAACGACGATCGCGCTATCTCCCTCAAATTGCTACCCCAAAAAACTTAATTGATTGATTGGCTAAAATTAGAAGCGAAATGCACTCAGCATCGGACAATGACCCGTAGCCAAAGCCATGCTTACTTCACCCCTGAAGAGTATTTAGAAATTGAACGCAGCAGTCCGATCAAACATCACTATATTCAAGGGGAAATGGTTGCTATAGCAGGGGCGAGTAAAGCTCATGTCATCATTACGGGCAATCTTTCTGCGTTGTTAGTGAATCATCTGCGAGGGAGGGGTTGCATTGCTTACGCATCGGATATGAAAGTGCGCCTCCCTGCCCTGAATCTATTTTATTACCCCGATTTAGCTGTTACGTACGATGAGCGAGATCGCGCTTCTAACGAAGATTTTATTTTACATCCAAAGCTCATGATTGAAGTCCTCTCTGATTCCACAGAAGCCTTTGATCGCGGGGATAAATTTGCTGATTATAAATCAATCCCAGAATTAGAAGAATATATCCTGATTCATCAAAAACAAGTTTTAGTGGAACAGTTTTTGCGCAAGTCTGATGCTTTATGGATGCCTCACATTGTTCAGGCGGGAGATACCGTAGAATTTGTGAGTATTGGCTATACTTGCCCTATCGAAGCTCTTTATGAAAATCTTAATCAGCTGCTTTAGCTCATCCTTCAGGAACCGGCGAAGCGATCGCGCTTTCCCAGCGGATAACCGGCAAACCTCTGAATTTGATTAGCAATTGCCCACTCTCGGTCTTTAACCCAGCTTTCTTCTGCTAAATGATTACTCAGAAAGGGAACACAATTCTCGGCGATTTTCCCCACTTTATAAGCGCTCATGGGGACACGGGCAAATGAGCCATTCGTGCGGGTGTATAGTCCTGATGAGGTAACTAAACGTAACGCTTCACCATCGGCTTGAGTTAACCAAATCCGAACAAACGCACAGTTATAGTCATTCCAATTGATTTCCGTACAGCAGAGTTAAAGGCATGTTCTGTATTTGCCCCTCATTGATTGTATGGTTCTTACTTGGAATCACTATAACGAGCATTTCCCTCTCGATGAACCCTACAAATACTTGGAAATACAGCGCGAGCAAGTTTGGAGTGCTATCAGTGCTCAATCTATGTTCACACTCGTTAGTGATTAGTATGGAGACACTTTCGGGAAAGCTAAGTTTGATGAAAATGCAGATAATCAAGTATGAATCACTAATTAATACCAATTCTCAAAAGTGGCTAGAGAGATCCTTAATTGAACCTCCCTACAAACTGGGGCCAAGTTTCCAGTGACTTTTGATAAACGGTATAAGAAGTTCTGATACTTTCATTTTTGTTGGTTTAAGTAGTATCCTGAAATCCTATTATTTATAGTAAAAAGAAAAACTTTATTAGAAATTTGATCGGAAAATTCTTAACAAAAAAACATATCGAGTTTGCCGTCCAACTTTTAAGTAGTCAGGTTGAATCAAGTGCGCGTAATCATCGCAGTCTAGATTTAGAAATTCTTAGAAGAGAGGATGCATTAAATAAGATTGACTTGACAAACTTCTATAGTAATTATATTGAAAAAGACATCTTTTTCAATTATCCACATTTGTTTAATGCTACTCCTTATGCTGTCCCTAAGGGTGACGGCGGAGTCCGCCAATTTCACTTTCTTGAAGCCCCTCTTTGGATACTTTACTACGCTTTGGGGTTCTATTTTTTGGAGTTAACAAAAGAAATAAGAGAAGAATTAAAGCAGATCCAGAAACGTGCGGCAATTTATACTTATTATGGTGCAAATATTTGTTTAGACGAACCGCAAAAAAGTAGAATTCATTACCAACAGGACTACCAAGAATTTACAAGGAAAATTCGTCAAACTGTACGAAAGAATATAAAAAACCATAAAGTAGCCGTTTTACACCTTGATATACAGGATTTTTTTCGGTCTATCGATCACAGTTTTCTTATAGAAGTTTTGAGTCAGCAGGCATTATCAAAATCAGAATTAGAACTTAATTATAATGAAAAGACAAAATTAAAGATTAGGGAAATTTTATTTTTAATAATGGAACGTTCAGAGGGTCTTCCAATATCTCAACAAAATATTGTTTCAAATCTTCTCAGTCATTTATTTCTCTTTCCACTTGATAATCTAATACATAATTTTCAGGTAGAAGAATTTCCTTTGCTTACTTTTCACCGTTATGTTGATGATATGTTTCTTATCATTCCATTTTCTCATTTGGAGAATAAGGAGAATATTGGGACAAAAATGCTTGACGTATCTACTCGTATTGGTGAACATCTATCAAGTCAACTTGCTTTAACTCTTAATCCTTTGAAAACTAGATTAGATATAATTACTTCAGAAGATGAAATTAACAAGTTAATTGAAAGTAGTTGTCTGGTTAGTTTTCACGCTCCTTTACTAGAAGATGGTGGTGAATCGCCTCAGGAAATATTAGATCAGGCAATAAAAGTTTTAGAACGTTTAAGGAAGAAATTTAAATCTCAAGGATATGTCAATCGACTTGCAGCTAATGACGATTTAGCTCTAAAGCGATGTTTTCAAAGAGCAGTGATAGATTATATGCGTAGTCAAGATGCTCAACAGCAGCTTGAAGTAATTTTTAAAGATTGGCATCCCGTTTTGATATCAAAAAGTATAAAAATTTTAATATTTCTAATTTCTCGTGTACCGGATGCTTTGAATAATCTTTTTGAACATGTACGTGAAGATTTAAGAAATTCTCAACCTCCTTCAACAACTATTCACTTGGCAGAGCATTTGATGTTAATCGAAGAATATAATAAACAATTTGATTGTGAAATTGAGTCACTTTCTCAAAAAAAGCATAGTCCATATGTTTGTTTAATAAATCGTCTTATTAATCCCGTTCCTATTTCTAAAAATCGGTATATAGAAATAGAGGATAGCTTTTTAAAGAAAAATAGGAGTCTCATGGAACAAGTGCGTTATACGAGAATCGCACAAAGACGTGGTATTTACAGCTTAGCTTACAGTCATCTTTTAAATACATTGCAAGAGTGGTGTTTTTGCAATGAACCAACAAAAACGTCTCGTAGTAAATATAACCGTAAAGATGTTGTTAAGTGGTTAGAAAAAATCACAGATCATTCGGAAATTATATTCGTAATAAGAATGTTTGATCGACGAAATCATAATACAATTTCACATCCAGCTGATGAAAAAGTAGAAGAAGCTGCAGTCACCAAAGTTGAATATGAACAAAATTTATCTCAATTTAATTCTCTTTTAGTAAATGTTAGAAGACGCTATTCTAAGGTTAATCGGTCTTGATGGAATCGAGCAGAGATATCTGTAAGGTAATCGCTTATTTAGCAAAGTTTCCGTTTACTTAACGATCAATATATAAGAAAATCGCAAGACTTTGAAAGGGTTAGGCCTAGATATAATGAATCTAGCTCAGATAAATCCCTAAAATTGGGAGGCAAAATCATGACCCAAACTGTAGCGCCTTCTTCCCAACTGCTAACAATGGAAGACTATTTAGCCTATGATGACGGCACTGATACGCGCTATGAGTTAGTCAATGGAGAATTGACGGTAATGCCGCCGGAAAGCCAAGTTAATTCGAGCATCGCGAAATTCTTATTTTTTGAACTGGCAAAATACCTTTCTCTGACCTTACTTTCCCTTAAAGATACAGAAATTGAAGTCACTGGCAAACGGGCTACTTGTCGCTTACCTGATCTCATGGTGCATTCTGAGGCGTCGCGAAGTGCCTTAGTCGGTGCAAAACGCGCAACCCTAACCCGAGAGATGCCACCCCCGGCTTTAGTGGTTGAAATTGTCTCGCCAGGGGAAGACAATCGCAATCGAGATTACCGCTATAAACATACAGAATATGCAGCGCGAGGCATTACCGAATATTGGATTATTGATCCCGAACCGCAACAAGTGATGGTGTGTCTTTGGGTGGAAGGGAAGTATGAAGATAGGGTTTATCGGGGTGAAACGCCGATTCAATCCACGGTTGTGACGGAATTTAACCTTAGTGCGGATCAGATTTTAGCGTTTGGGAACCATTAAGGGCGATCATGACTCAGCAGCGCGATTGATCGCCCTCAAGTGACATCAACTACTCTTGGCTGTTTTCCTGACTTGCCGTGTTAGACTGTCCAATCCGTTCTGCCATCCCCGGCAAATCAATGCCGGTGCTTTCTCGTAGCTGTTCGGTAAAAGCAGCTAATTTTGTGGCATTGCCCCCTTTAGCCGGATCAATCACTGTCACTTTCTGCACATCAATTTCGGGAACCGTACTGACCATACTCGATAGCAGCGGTTCCAGTTTTTGGAAGAGGAAGATTTCTCTGGCGTTTTCACCCGCCGCATTCCAAGATTTGGCCAAACTGCGTAACCCTTCGGCTTGTGCTTTCCCGTCTTCAATGATGCTAGCTGCTTGTCCTTTGGCTTCCGCTTGCGCCCGTTGACAGTCCGCTTCCGCTGGGGCAACCACATCCGCTTGTAACTGCTGTTCCACTTGCTTCCGTCGTTCCCGTTGCACGGCTAGTTCCGCTTGCGTGCGAGCCACTTCCGCTGCAATTTCCGATTCCGCTTCCGCAATACCGGCTTCCCGTTGAGTCAGGGCATCTTGCAGACGGCGGTTGGCTTCGGCACGAACTTTGGCGGTTTGGGCTTCGACTTGTCGTAGAGAGGTATTTTTCTTGTTTTCTGCCGCTTGCAGTGCCGATTCCGTTTTCGTTCTCGCTTCGGCGATACGGGCATCCCTTAGTAAGTCAGCGCGCTGTTTACGCCCAATGGAGTTGAGATAGTTGACATCATCTGAGATGTTCTGAACTTGTAAGTTATCAAGCACTAAGCCTAACTTTTGTAAGTCGTCTTCGGCTTCTTCTAAGAGACTGCGCGCAAATGCCATTTTGTCTTCGTTGACCTGTTCGGGGGTGAGACTGGCAAGAACACCTCTTAAATTCCCTTCTAGGGTTTGTTGGGCAATTTTTTCGATTTGTTTTTGGCTTTTTCCTAACAGGCGCTCGATCGCGTTGTGAATGGTGGGTTCTTCCCCAGCCACTTTAATATTGGCAACCCCATCGACTTTCAGAGGAATGCCGCCTTTCGAGTAAGCATTGGTCACTTTCAACTCAATGATCATGTTGGTGAGATTCATCCGAAAGACTTTTTCTAATAAGGGTTTCCGGATACTACTCCCGCCTTTGACGAGACGATAGCCAACGGTTTTTTCATCAGCAACGGCTTGGCGACTCCCGGCAAAAATCAGGATTTCACTGGGCTGACAAATGTAATACAAGTTTTTGATCACAAGGGCAATCGTTCCTGCCCCACCGAATAATAGTACGAGTAAGGTAATAATCGCGCTCATGCTTCTTCCTCCGTTTTCGTTTCCTCAGCTGCTTCTCCCTTTTTCCCACTCAAAGTAATGCCCAAGGTTTCTTCCGATTGTTGTAAAAACTGACGGATCATTTCCGGATAGGCATTAGAAAGCGAGGCAAGGGCTTTGCCATCGCCATTATCAATCACTGTGACATCCCCTAAATGCAAGCGATGGGGAACATTTGCCGCTTGTTTGAGGATCATTTCCATTTGTTGCACCAGGAATAATTCGGAGGCATCAACCCCAGTTTCTTGCCAAATTTGAGCAAGCATTTCGTTGACTTGGGCTGACGCTTTGGTATCTTCAGCCACTTTTGCCGCTTTCCCTTTGGCTTGTAATTCGTCCGCTTTTTGTTGCGCTTGCGCGGGTAAAATCTCATCCACTTCTAAGCGCGCTTTTTCCAGTTGGGCACGAACCGCTTGTAATTCTTGTTGGGCACGGGCTTTCGCTTCTTTAGCAGCAGCGGTAGTCCGTTCTTCTTCCACTTTCGCTTCTTTTTCCACTTCCGCTTTAATCCGTCGCAGTTCATTTTCTTTTTCTTGAACTGCCGTGCGAGCTTGAGTTTCAGCAACTTCTGCTTGGCGATCGCAGTCGGCTTCAATTTGTTCGGCTTCGGCTACCGCGTTCGATTCGGCAATTTCTGCATCCCGGACAATAGTGGCAATTTGGCGGCGTCCAATGGAGTTGAGATAATCCACTTCATCCGAGACGCTTTGAATTTTGAGGGTATCCAGTTGTAACCCCAGTTTGGCTAAATCGCCACTGACATCATTGGCAATCCGTGCCGCAAATTCGAGGCGGTCTTCATTTAATTGTTCCGGCGTGAGCGTTGCCACTACTCCCCGCAAATTCCCTTCTAGGGTTTCTCGTGCCACGCGGGAAATCTCACCGCGATCGCGCCCTAAAAACCGTTCAATCGCATTCCCTACTAGTGACCAATCCCCAGAAATCTTCACATTCGCGATCGCTTGGATATTCAGAGGCGTTCCCCCTTTCGCGTAAGCATTGGTCACTTCAATGGGGACGGGCATCGTGGTTAAATCCATGGTTTCCACCTGTTCCAGGATGGGGATCCGAAAGGTGCGTCCGCCGTAAATGACTCGGTAGCCCAGTTGCTGTCCATCTTTGCGCTTATATTTGCGACCGGAAATAATCAAGATTTTATTGGGATCGCAAATTTGCACCAAACTATTAATCGCCCCGACCATGAGAACAGCGACAAAAATAACGAGCGCGATCGTGACACTGGTTCCCAAAGGATTACCATTACTATTATTGGTCTGGGCAAAAACTGGTGGTGATGAAACCTCCATCACCGTTTCTCTTTCTATGTCCCGTTGCTGAACCATAATTCAGATTGTCTCCAATTGTCTTATTGATCTTTTAAGCTGTCGGCTGAAACCACCCAAACTCGGTTATCTTGGCAAGAAACCACTAAGACTTCTTCCCCGCGCTGAAATGCTTTATCTTGTTCGGTCATCGCAGAAAATCCCAAAGTTGAGCCTTTCAACGACAGCTGTACTTTGCCACGGCTACTGGCATCAAAGGGAATTTCCACGGTTCCCACAACACCCACTAAATCATCAGTCCGCGTGAAACTATTGGTGTAGTTTCCCCCTAATACCCGCAATAACCAAGCCATTGCTGTGCCAATGATTAATCCCATTAAGACAGCAATGAGTGCGATGAGAAAGCTGCCCAAACTCGGTTGCAGCCAGGTTAACGCTAACCCGGTCAAGCCAAAAAAACAAATACCAAATGTCCAAAATTTGAAACTAAAAATGGGCAGCCAGAGTTTTTGTTGGGGAGAAGGCTTACCCAGCCACGGATTATATTTTTTTTCAGTTTTCCCTTGGTACGTGCCAAAATCGACATCATCAAAATCGGCTTCGGCGTCCACATCAGCATCGACATCAAAATCAGCTTCGGTATCAAAATCAAAGCCCTCAAAACCGCCAGATACCGATAAAGCAACAAAGAGACCACCGATTAAAGCACAGGCTAAATAAATAACAAGCATTATTTTAAAAATGAGGCTTGGGCTGAAGCAGAGAACTGATCTCTAACTAACATACGCTTTCACTTTAAACCAGGTTCCTCTTAAAACTGCCCCAAAAATTTTATTGGACCGTCAAAAAAAACGAAATGTTTATATTTCTTAACAACTAGGGGCAAGACTGAAAATTATAGGTTGTTTTATTCCCTTTCGGATGTAACAGTGTCTAATGTAGGTTAACTCGATCTCTTCGGAGTACCTTAGTATCAAGTAGAATTACACAGAACGATATGGAACTTGACCGAGCAAGCGGAATTTTACTACACCCCACCTCCCTTCCCAGTCGCTACGGAATTGGAGATTTGGGCGCAGCAGCCTACGAGTTTGTCGATTTTTTAGCCGGAAGCGGACAGCAAGTCTGGCAAGTTCTTCCTTTAGGACCCACCGGATTTGGCAATTCTCCCTACTTATCTTATTCTGCATTGGCGGGGAATCCTTTATTAATTAGTCCCGATAAGTTAGTGGAGGAAGGCTTACTCACCCAAGAAGAAGTAGATCAATATCCGAGTTTTCCGGAGGAACGGGTCGATTATGACCGTGTAGAAGCCATGAAAATGCCGCTTTTACGTCAAGCGTTTGAACGGTTTGCGAAACTCCCGGAAGATCAGCGGGGTCCTTACCATGATTTCTGTTACAAGCATGGTTACTGGGTAGAGGATTTTGCCTTCTTTATGGCCCTAAAAGAAGCGCATAATGGTATTAGTTGGCATGAATGGGAGGAAGGCTTAGCCAAGCGCGATCCGCAAATCCTAGCGAAATGGAAAGAACATCTGGGCTGGGAGATTTACTATCATAAATACCTCCAGTTTGAGTTTTATCGCCAATGGCAAAACCTGAAAAATTATGCCAATGAACGTCAAATTAAAATCTTAGGGGACATTCCGATCTATGTCGCCCATGACAGCATGGCGGTTTGGGTCCACCAAGATATCTTCTGCCTGGATCCCGAAACCTGTCAACCCTCTTTAATGGCGGGCGTTCCCCCCGATTATTTTAGTGAAGGCGGACAATTATGGGGTAATCCGGTTTATAACTGGGAACAAGTGGAAGCCAATGGCTTTGATTGGTGGCTGCATCGCTTTGAAGGCACGCTCGATTATGTTGATTTACTCCGCATTGACCATTTTCGAGGCTTTGAGTCGTTTTGGGCGGTGCCCCAAGGAGAAGAAGATGCCCGCAACGGCCACTGGGTCAAAGCCCCGGGAGAGAAGTTTTTTAAGCTGTTGCGGGAACGTCTCGGTGAATTACCCATTGTCGCTGAAGATTTAGGGATTATTACCTCGAATGTGGATGCCCTGCGGGCTCAATTCAACTTCCCCGGGATGAAAGTGTTACACTTTGCCTTTGATTCGGGTCCAGAAAATCCCTATTTGCCGTTTAATTATCATGACCGCAACTGTTTGGTTTATACGGGGACTCATGATAATGACACGACGGTAGGCTGGTATAAGAAACGGAAAGCGGAACAAAAAGAGACGGTGCGTCAATATGTGGGTGGAATTTCCTCAGAAGGCGTTCACTGGAGTTTAATTCGCGTCGCCCTGGGGTCGGTTGCCAATCAAGCGATGATCCCCCTCCAAGATATTTTAGGCTTGGGTAGTGAGGCTCGAATGAATACACCCAGTCAATTGGGCGATAACTGGGCATGGCGCTATCGTCGTGACGAATTAACCAATGAATTGCGCGATCGCCTGGGATTGTTAACAGAACTCTATGGTCGCGCTCCCCGTTAAAATAGGTAGAAATAGGAGTGGGGGAGGTTTCTCCCTACTCTCTACCTGGCAAAGGAGGTTAAGCGTTGCAGACCGCGTTGGGCAACCCGAGAATACTTGAGTTCACCCGTGGCAATTTTGACCAGAGTCCGGGTCGCACTGGCTCGTTTCACCCCAATCCGATATCCAAGGGCGGGAAAACGATAAAACGTATCGGCGAGACGTCGCGCCCAAATCATTTCTTTGCCCCATTCTTGCGCGATCGCGCAAGAATAATTTGCCAAAGCCTCACTTTCTCCCTGCAAAGCCCCAGCAATGGCTGCGGCAGCTTTAATCCCACTAAAAATCGCAGGACGGATTCCTTCTGCTGTAAAGGGATCAACGACACAAGCCGCTTCCCCTGCCAGAAGAGCGCGATCAGTATGCAGTGTTTGATCGCCGTTCCAGAGACTAATCGGATGCCCCCAGTGTCGGGCTTCCTTCAAATCAACCTCAAACAAACGAGCATAATCCGCTAAAATCTGCCGCAGGTTTTGTGACCCGCGCTTGCTAAAAGCGCCAATGCCTAAGGAGTAGCCATCCGCTTTAGGAAAGTTCCAGAGATACCCGGGCTTGACCATGCCAAACTCAAAATGAATCCGTTGATCCCGCTGATCACTAATCGGAACTTCTGTTTCTAATGCCCCGGCTAAAATACGTTTTCGCTTCTTAAACCCTAACCAAGTCGCTAGCGGTCCCCTCCCGCCATCGGCAGCAATCAGATAACGTCCTTGAAAGGTGCTGCCATGACGAGTTTGAACCAAGATTTTATCTATTTGCGGTTCCACCCCAGTCACCAGAGTATTCTCTTTTAGGTCTGCCCCCTGTTTTTGCCCTTGTTGCACTAGAAACTGATCAAAAACCTCTCGTCTCACCATCCACAGCGGTTGTGTCTGATCGAGACTCACTTCTAAGGCATCCGCTTGATTCCAGGTATAGCGACTCCCTGTCACTTTCAGGGAAATTGCCGGAGAAAAGTCAAAGTCAAACCACTCTTGAATAATAGGGGCAACGCCACCGCCACAAGGTTTATAGCGAGGAAGGGTTTCTTTTTCAATCATTAAAACGGCGTGTCCTTGTTTTGCCAGATGATAGGCTGCACTGGCACCTGCCGGACCCGCACCCACAATAATACAATCATAGAGTCTGCTCATAATTAGCTGGAATGGTAAAACAAGGATAAATTTAATTCTGTTGCCGGAATCGTCAGATATAAAATATCACCTGCGGTTAAACAAGTGTTCAGCAGTTGCCAACCGTGACGAGTTTTTTTCTGCGTTTCCAGATAGAGGGGCACAAAGTTGGCTGCCATGGCACTGTCTTTCACCAACTGATTGCAAAAGGGATGCTGTGGCGTAATCCGTGTCGAGAGGCAAACCCATAGCAAATCGCCATTTAAACCATTCCCTAAGATTCTCCCCCCTAAAGCCGCCGCCGCAAAGGCTGGGGTAGCAATGTCTGTGGGACACAAGACATTTTGAAACTGAAAAACCTTTTGCACCGAATGGGTTAACTCGGGATTATGGTTACGGACAATCGCTGGCAGCTTACCTTGCAAGGCTTTGGCAGTGAGGGCAATTTCAACATTCACCATATCGTCGCTGGTGACCGCAAAGATCGCTTCTGCTTTCTGGAGATTGGCTGCTTGTAAGGTGGCTTCGAGGTTGGCATCTTCGAGGATGAGGGGAACCCCCAGCGATCGCGCGGTGTGGAGAAAGCGATTTTCGCGATCGCGCTCAATCACAACAATTTCATGATTTTGTTGATGGAGATATTCCACAATCCGCATACCAATCCCCCCCAACCCACAGATAATATAGTGACCCTGGGTGGGAAGTCGCGCGACATCCCAAAACTCCTTGAACCGACTCCCCAGAACAAAATCATTAATCAGAGCATAGCAAATCCCAATCACGCCAGCGCCCACAATCATCATCAAGGCTGTAAAAATTTTAATCAATGTATTGGCATTTTCTGCTACTTGTTCTTGTCCACCGGCACCGGTAATCATTCCCACTGAAAAGTAAAGCGCATTGACAATGGAAGTGTCTAAGTTAGTGGATACATAGGTGGCAGTGGCAAGAAAAATCGTTACCAATAAGCTCAAAGTTACTATGGCAACGGGACGCGCATGATGATGAAACAAGGGCAACCGCGTTATCGTTTTAATCCTTCGTCTGAGGCGCTGACGATGATTTTTCCGGATTTGCGGTCGAATCCCAACAATAATGCGATCTCCGGCTTTTAAGCGTTTTCCGGCTGTGATTGCTGCCACTAAATTGCCATTGCCATGACGCGGGAGATAATGAATTAGCATCCGGTGCGGGTTTTCCCAAAGTTCATCAATGGGGGTTCCCAGCCAAGGATGATCGGCACTAATTACTTCTTCGTGAAGCGGCCAAGTTTGATTAAACAGTTGCAGTTGTCCAATCGCCTCATTGCCCATGGCAGCAAAGGTAAAAACGGGGGCAGCTAAGGCGGAAACACTGAGACTAAAGTGATTGGGTAGAATCTGATCGAGGCGTTGACCCAGACTATGATTATACAGTCGGTTGACAATGCGAATTTCAGGATTGAGTAAGCGGGCTTGGGTAAGGATAGCTAGATTCACCGCATCATCATTTCCCGCTAAAACCAGACTTTGTGCCGATTCGATCCCCGCTGCCATTAATGTCGCGCGCGATCGCGCATCCCCAACAATAATATCTTCTTGCTCTTTTGACTCCGGCAACGGAGCATCACTCACTCCCACCACCGCTACCCCCTGCTTTTGAAGCAACACAAAAATTTTATATCCAGTCCGCCCTAAGCCACAAATAATAATCCTTGGCTTCATCCTCATCTCCTTAACCAAGCAGGGATGCCATTGACCGCTCGCTTCTGCCGAAATCCTATCTGAAAGTGTAACCCTCGCTGTTGCAACAGAGATGTTCTTCACACACTATAGCGCTACCCGAAACCGGAATTGGCGTTGAGCCGAGATACGGATCCTGTTGGCGAATTCAAAAAACAGACTCAAAGCGCGATGTTCGCTACGTGAACCGGCGAAGCCATTGCCTCTGGCACAATCGCTAATTTTTGATTGGTGATGTTTTGAAAATGAGAAACGCGAGTTTTCGCCAGTGGAATTTCTTCGAGCCAAGCATAAATTCTTTCTAAATTCATCGCTGCCGCACTCAGAAGATGCTGTAGAGAAGTTTTCAGCAAGCGGCTGTTGAATTGGATGTTACGCCTACTGCGGTCAGTCATCAAATCAAAGTCCTGGAAGATGATTTGGGAATGCCGTTATTTCGCCGTCGTCCCCGTCCTTTAGCTTTGACTGAGGCGGGTGCTTTTCTCTATCCGAAAGTGCAGGAGAGTTTTGATGCGATGGCAAGCGCGATCGCGCAATTAAAACAAATTCCAGACCATTGCGAATTAACAGTGAGCGTTACTCCAGTCTTAGCAACGAAATGGTTAGTTTCCCGATTGCCTCAGTTTCAGGAACGTTATCCCGAAATTAATCTACGTCTTCATACCGCTAATAAAGTTGTGGATTTACACCAGCAAACTGTTGATCTTGCCCTCCGTTACGGTCGGGGGAATTATTTCGGTTTAGTCACTCGTCCGTTGATGTCGGATCAATTTGTTCCGGTCTGTAGCCCTCATCTCTTGACCGTTGGTCAGCATCCCCTCAACAAACCAAAAGATTTAGCCCATCATCGTTTACTCCACTTTGAATGGATGTATTATGGTGCGGAAGCACCGAATTGGTCAAACTGGTTTGCGCGGGCAGGAATCAGCAATATTGATGCGAGAGGAGGCATCACCTTGTCTAACAAGGCCCACGCACACGACCGAAGGTTGATGGCTAGAACCCGAAGTGATTGGCGGCGGCTAATCGGCATCGTGACGTTGCTTGAGTTCTCCGTAAGACAATACCAGAAGATTGTCTTTCAGTGCTCAGATTGAAACTATCGCAGCGTTTGCGTGAAAGCATTGATAGTTTGGTGCCCACGTTGTGCATTTCCTGTCGTCAAGAAGTCTAAGATTGCGCCTTGAAATAAGTGAAATAGCGATAAAGCTGTAGTTTTGTCATTTGTGAAATTAAACAAAGAATCTACCCACTTTTTGCTCTCTTGCTCGATGAAATGTTGTGTTTCTGAGTCACCCTGTATGGCACGTTGATTTAGCTCCATCGTCAGTTTCAGCAAGCCGCACATCGCTGGTGAAGTCAAATGGCTCCACATTTCGAGTAGGGGGTCTGCTAGACAATCAGCCTCTTCAAGTGACACACTCTGAAATGACCATAGTTTTTCGCGCAAGCGAGTCTCTAACAAACCAATGAGTTGTCGCTCTAATTCTTGTTTTGAGCCAAAGTGATAAACCAGCATTCGTCCGCTAGTGCCTATCCTCTTGGCGATCCCATTGATGCTAGAATCCAATGCTCCTGCTTCGATTGCAGCAGCTAGGCATTGCTCCAGAAGCTCCTGCTTCTTCTGAGGTTCAGTCGGTCGGCTCATAGGTTGACAGTTAATGTAACAGCTATTACATTAATAATTAACGTAACGACTATTACGTTAACACCATTAAGTTGAGGTCGGGCAAAATCATGAGGACAAAAGATAGAGTTGGCTTGATTGCTCTCGGATTGGTCATCTGGGCAGCAGGAACATTGGTTTATCGCCTGAGTGGTTCATCCTTCTTTGAGGGGTCTGCTACTGGGTATTGGCTCAACGTCGGTTTAACAGGCATTCTATATGCCGTTGTTTCGCTGGGAGTGATGAAGTGGCGGAAGATTGAGCAAAAAGATTGGTTACAAGGTGCAATCTGTATTGCTTTGCCGGGAATGCTGGGCGAAATTCCAATTCTTGCTGGCTTTTCAGAACTGATGAGCAATATGCAACCTGAAACAGCAGGGCGATACGCAGCCTTTTTGTTTGGAGGATACTCAACACTAATTGGCACAGCTTGGCTCATGTCTGCAAAAGCCAGTTCTCAGCCGATTTCGGCAACACAGTTCTTAGATACAGAGCAATAAAAAGCCATTTGCACCAAGATAACCTAACAAGTCAACACTTCCTCGAGTATGCTATGGCCAAATCGCGCAAATTGGAATCACTTCTCGCGCAAATAGAGCAAATTCGCTCCGACCCTACTCAATCAGAAGCACAGCTGCTACTGCGCCAATTACTCGCCTCGAAACAGCCGGTTGTAATCGCGCAAGCAGCAACCCTGATCGCAGAAGCCCAACATGACGACCTGATTCCCGATTTGGTTTCCGGATTTGAGTGGGCGATGACGAAGCCTAGCGAGCGAGATCCCGGTTGTACCGCGAAGCTCAAACTAGCCGATGCGCTCTATCGCTTGAACCACAGCAACGAAGATTTGTTTTTGCGGGGCATTCGCCATGTACAGCGAGAACCGGTGTGGGGCGGTTCGGTGGATACTGCGGCGCCCTTGCGAAGTGTCTGTGCATTGGGGCTGGTGAGAATAAATTACTCGGATGTCATGAGCGAGTTAGCAGACTTGTTGGCTGACCCCGAACCCGAGGCCCGAATGGGAGCAGCCCGCGCCCTTGCCTATACGGGAGATTTGTCAGCTGTTCCCCTGTTACGGTTACGGATCGGGATGGGCGATCGCGCCCCAGTGTTATCGGACTGTTTTCTGGCGTTGCTCCAGTTATCCCCAACGCCATCCTCAATTGAGTTAGTGCGTTCCTTTCTAGTGATTGAGCCAGAGGCTGAGGATCGCAAGAGGGCTGAGCTGGCCGAAGCAGCAGTGCTAGCATTAGGAGAAGCGCGATTATTGGAAGCGTTCGGGATTTTGCGAACTTGGTGGAGCTCCCTCTCCCTTCGAGAGCTTCGACAAACGGGATTGATGGCAATCGCGCTCCTGAGAAATGATGAGGCGATTTCATTTCTGTTATCTCTGATTGAGGAGGGCGATCTGGCAGAAGCAAAAGATGCAGTTGCAGCCTTGTGTGTTTATCGTGAGGATGAAGCACTTTGGCAACGAGTTCGTGAACGGATTGAACAACGGGGAGAGACAAGTCTCCTGAGCATGGCTAAATAAATAGTTTTATACAACATATAGCAAGATTTGGATTGTCCACAAATATCTGGCTACAAACCTAACAAATTAAGGAAATAGACTTTGAAGGATCGAGAAAAAGCCAACGCCAGATTATGCCAGCGTAAGCTGGCAACTTTGATCGGTGCTGGCGCGGGAGGAGTTATGCTGACAACCGACGTGACAAGCTCTGGAGTGGCATTGGATAGCATCGGACAAGACCTTAATGCCACCTTTGCCGATTTGCAATGGGTTGTCAATGCTTTCAACCTAACTTTCGGTGCGTTTCTGCTTACTGCGGGCTCGTTGGCGGATCTACTCGGTCGCCGACGGATGTTTACTCTCGGCGTTATTTTGTTTAACGTTGCAGCAATGATGTGTGGGTTCTCGCAAAGCTCACTGATGCTGAATTTCTCTCGAGCACTGGAAGGCATTGGCGCAGCTTTCTTGTTCCCCACCAGTAGTGCATTAGTCGCTTACGAGTTTCGCGGGGTTGAGCGAGCCCAAGCCTACAGTTTCTTGGGGGCTTCTTTCGGGGTTGGCCTCGCTATCGGACCACTATTAAGTGGCGTGCTGACTAGCTGGTTGAGCTGGCGGTGGATCTTTTTAATCAACGTGCCAGTTGGCTTGGGCATTCTCGTGCTGGCTGTGCCTAGAATGGGAGAATCTAGGGATCCTGGTGCCCATCGAGTTGACTGGGCTGGTTTGATTGCCTTTATGCTAAGCCTCACCTTATTTCTCTACGCCTTGATCGAGGCTCCAGAAGCTGGCTTGGGCAGTCCCTTAGTTGCAGGGGCACTCCTCGGAACTCTGGTTTTCGGTGTGCTTTTCCTACTTGTTGAGCAGCGGCAGCCTCGCCCGATGTTTGACTTGGCTTTGTTTCGCAAACCCACCTTTGTTGCCATTTCGCTTCTTCCCTTGGCGTTCTCCTGCGGTTTTGTGGCGCTCCTAGTTTACATTCCACTCTACTTTCAAGGAATCAAAGAGTACTCGCCTCTGCAGGCTGGGCTTGTGATGCTACCACTGACCATTCCTGTGTTTGTGGTGCCTTTCATTATCAGTAAGCTGACCACCTATCTGCCAGCACGGATATTACTGAGTGCCGGGCTAGGGCTGATCGGTCTCGGAGCCTTGTGGATGAGCCAACTCGAAACCGGCACGAGTACGACTGTACTTTTGAGTGGATTAGTACTCACTGGTATCGGCGCTGGCACGGTAAGCGGTCTGATGGAATATGTCGCTGTCAGCGTCGTGCCGGCGGAGCGTAGTGGTATGGCTGCTGGTATGTTCAGCACCATTCGCTTAGTGAGTAGCTCAACCGCAATTGCCGGCATAGGTACTATCCTGATTAGTCTAACTCAGAACCGGCTTCTTCGGCTTATTGTTGGCACATCTGTTGCTGCTGATGAGCGAGTCGCCGAGCTGGCTAACCGCGTCACCACCGGTGACCTCATTGGTGCAGCAGCTTCAGTCACTGCTGCTGAGCGTGAAGCGTTTGTCCAAGCCGCCACTCAGAGCTATACTAGTGCCCTGACTACTGTCTTCGGCATCATTGCGTCTATCTCATTCGTCTGTGCAGTCCTCGTATTGGCTCTAGTGCGGGCACGTGATCTTGTTGAGGAGTCTGCTCCCAAGCGGTAGATGCTAACCAGTACCAACCAATCGTGAAATCAATTAAGCGATCTCTCATTAGTCGTTGCCCGGTGTCGCTGTCAATTAGCTAAGCAACTAGAATTAATCAGAGGGTTTACTCAGTTTCATTGGTGGCAAAGTATGACTAACGAAGATTCAAAATTAGAATTGTCTTCCGAAGAAATGAGAAGACTAGGTTATCAAATTGTGGATCTGTTGATCGATCATTTCCAAACTCTTTCTCAAAAATCACCCACTAACACAGCTAGCCGATCAGATCTAGAAACTTTATTGAGAGAACCGTTACCCCGACAAGGCCAAAATATACAGGAGGTTTTACAGCAAGCTCAAGAAAAAGTGCTTTCCCATATTATGCATCTGGATCATCCACGCTTTTTTGGCTTTATCCCTAGCCCTAGCAATTTTATCAGTGTGATGGCTGATACGTTGAGTTCAGGATTGAATGTATTTGCAGGAACTTGGCTTGAAGCAGCTGGTCCGGCTCAAGTGGAGCTTGTTACGATAGATTGGTTACGACAACTCTGCGGATTTCCGGAACAAGCGGGGGGACTTTTTACCAGCGGTGGTTCAGCGGCAAATCTAACAGCTATGGCAGTTGCCAGACACATCAAGCTGCAGGACGATATCAAGGGAACTGTGGTGTACTTTTCCGATCAAACACACTCCTCAATTGAACGGGCGCTAAAAATTCTGGGATTTACCTCTAAGCAATTTCGTAGGCTTCCTTCAAATGCAGACTTCACACTAGATATTGGTACCCTTGTCACTACAATTACTAAGGACAGACGCGATGGTCTTCGACCCTTTTGTGTAGTAGCCAATCCCGGCACCACGAATTCGGGAGCTGTGGACTCTCTCCAGGAAATCGCAGCTATATGCAACAAAGAGGATTTATGGCTACATGCTGACGGTGCCTATGGAATAGCTGCAGTATTTTCTCAGGAAGGTAAAAAAACTCTAGAAGGACTCGAGCAAGTTCATTCTTGTTCCTTCGATCCTCATAAATGGCTGTTTCAACCCTATGAAAAAGGTTTTTGGTACTGAGGCATTTGGTCGTGCCGTTCAGCAGGGATTGGAGCTAGCTCGATATGCTGAGCACCGGATTCATTCTTTAGAAAATTGGAAGATCGTAACTAAAGCACAGATGGGAATTGTAACTTTTCGATATGAAGCAGAGGGTTACTCTGATGGGGATCTAAATCAGTTAAATCAATCACTAGTTGCAGCCTTAATTCAAGATGGTACAGCAATGATTAGCTCAACCAAATTACGAGGAAAAACAGTACTTAGAATCTGTCCCATTAACCCACGAACCACACCAGATGATATTGACTTAACGATTTCAAGACTTCAAGAGCTTATTGAAACAGTCAAACAAAGTTTGATTTGATTTAAAGATGTTTCGGATCTTAGCCGCAAGCGCTTTTCCGAGCATCTGATGCTGAGCGGCTGAAAGGTGAATTCCATCCCAGCCTGCGGTAATGCTAATGGCTTGGGTTGGATCATACAACTTCAGCAAAAAGACCAAAGGCAGAACGTATCATAGGTGCTGGATAGCCTGTGGTTCTTTTAAAATAATTAACACACTAATTATCTAAACTTAAATAACAGTTAATTTTGAATCAATGTCTACTTTTTCCTCTGATGCTGAGTTTCTGCAACAATGGCAATTTGCTCTTGCTCCCTATAACTTAGGCTATAAATTAAAATTAACATCTCAACTAATGTACCGTGATTTTTGGGAGCGACTTGAACCCTATAATCTCACACCATTCCACTATCTGGTCTTGTGTTGTTTATGGGAAAATGATGGTCTTTCAACAAAAGATATTGCAGATAAACTAAAACAACTGGGCGCAACTCTAACTGGTGTAGTTGATCGAATGGAAAATCGAAACCTTCTCTATCGAGAGCGTGATGAAAGTGATCGCCGAGTGATTCGGATTTGGCTAACAGAAGAAGGAAAACAATTGATGAGAGTGCTTCCCCCCCTAGGAGCAGAAACGATAAAACGAGCTACAAATACTTTATCTCAAGTGGAAGAAGAAAAGCTTTTGCAACTACTTGATCAGATTATTGAAAATTTCAGTAGGAATCTTAATCCCTAAAGCTTGACAGTCTTTACCTATTTACTTAATATGTTGATAGTTAATACATTAAGTAAATGGGTGCAAGTTCAATTATCCTTAGATCGAACCTGTCCCAAATGCCGATGGGAGAGGAAAGATGCAGAAACTAAGTATTAATCAGAAAAACTGGATACTATCAGCACATATTGGCTTTGCTGCCTTGTGGACAGGAACTGTATTAAGTATGTTTCTTCTGTCACTGAAAAACATGGATGTAATGAATTCTGATGTTTTGCATACCCTTAATGATGCCATTACTTTACTTGATGACTGGGTTGTTATTCCTTCTGCAATTGGTTCTGTAGTTACTGCAACCGTTCTGTGTTGGGGAACAAATTACGGCTTTACAAAGTTCTATTGGGTCATTGCCAAATGGGCACTTACAACTGGACTCATTATTTTTGGAACCTTTTGGCTATTTCCGTGGGGACATACTACTTCTCGTATTTCAGAGCAAGAAGGATTAAAAGCCCTGAATAATGCAATCTATAGATTTGATGCTAAGGGAGTATTACTAGGAACTGCCATTCAAGTTCTTGTTCTCTTTGTCATAATCGGAATTTCAACCTTGAAACCTTGGGGAAGACGTTCTACTCAGAACAAAAAGCAAAGTGGATCCTCCCTAAAGCAGACGAAATAGAGGGGCACGCTGTGACAATTGAGTTGGAAGATCGCAAAAGCAGTGTCTTTTCCGCAGAACTTCAGGTCGAGATAGCAGTTTCAATCGGGTTTTGAATTGGGTTTGCTTCCATTCAACAGGAGGCGTGTCTGATTGCTTAAAGACAAACACTAACTGAACTCAGGTTATGTCACTTCATCGAAGCAGGAAACGCCATTGATTCTGGAAACCCTGCTATAATTGATTTGATTTAGCGGCGGAAAGATGCTAAATGCTTACCCGATCTTTCAACGATGCAGAAGGACGACATGACTGATGCTAGCTTATTAACAACAAACAAGCAGAGCAACCGTCAGAGAGTAATTTCAGGAATTCAGCCATCGGGGGAGATGACCCTGGGGAATTACTTGGGGGCAATTATCAACTGGAAGAAGCTAATCGAGAAGTATGATGAAAGTTACTTTTTCATAGCTGATTTACACAGCTTGACGACCTTACCGGATCCAGCAAAGCTGCGCGATCTTATTCGGCAAACCATGATGAGCCTAATGGCCTGCAATATAGATTTGGAAAAAGCTGTCCTTTTCCGACAAAGTCAATTAGGTGGCTATCATACCGAGCTGTTCTGGATTTTGAGCTGCTTAGCTCCAGAGGGGAGGTTAGAGCAAATGGCTCAGTTTAAGGAAAAGTCACAGAAGCAGCAGACAGTAAGAACCGGATTGAAGATTTACCCCATTCTACAAGCAGCAGATATCTCGCTATATCAGGGGACTCTGGTTCCGGTTGGCGAGGATCAACAACAACATTTAGAGCTGACTTGTGAAATTATCCGCAAGTTCAACAACTGCTATGGTGACACCTTGCCCGTGCCGAAGGCTGATTTACTGGAGGTTTCAGCTCGTGTGATGAGTTTATCGGACGGGACGAAGAAGATGTCAAAGTCAGATCCCAATAAAAGTAGCTGTATCTACTTGCTCGATACTCCAGATGAGATTAGTCGTAAGCTTAGACGAGCCAAGACAGACAGTGAGCCAACATTGCGGTTTGATCCTAACCGTCCTGAAATTTTCAATCTGTTAAGTATATATCAGGTTTTATCAGGCGAAAAACCAGAGGCAATTGAAGCCAAGTTTGAAAGAAGGGGGACGGCGGAGTTCAAATCTGAGTTAACGGAGCTGCTGGTAGAATCGCTGCGACCAATCAGAGAAAAATATGATGTATTAGCTAGTGACACTAGCCAAGTCGATGCCATCTTAAAAAAAGGCAAAGATCTAGCAGAGCCAATTGCACAGCAGACGTTAGCGATGGTTAGAAAACGAGTAGGTCTGTAGCGGCTCAGGACTACGCGCGATTGATTGGGCTCCGCCCATACTTCGCAAACGCGAGACATCAAAATAAGGCGCGATCGGGCTGAGAAAGTGATAGAATATGGTTAAGTTCAGAAAATACAGTGTAGCAGATTGATAGCGCGATGCCCGAAGGGCGGTAACTTTGCCACATCATGTCGGCTTTTGCCCAAATATTTAAGTCCGCCGCTGACTTTGACCGTTAGATTAAGTCTCTGTGACCCGTCATCAATACTTATGGATATTACAAAAGTTCCATTTATCCAGACAGCTGGTATCCAATACGATAACTCAGGAACTCTTAATCTTGAATTTTGCCAATCCATTCAGAATCATGTAGGAACCATTCATGCGAGTGCTCAGTTTGCTCTTGCTGAAACTGCCAGCGGGGATTGTTTGCAATCTCTTTGTCCAGAATTATCCGATCAAGTTTTTCCTGTATTACGTGAAGCCAAAGTAAAATATAAAAAACCAGCAGAACAATCTGTATCAGCCTATTCATCTGTTGATGATGATTCTAGATCTAGATTTCGAGATCAGCTGACTAGAAAGGGCAGAAGCACCATTGAAATAGCTGTTGAAGTGAAAGAACTCGATGGCACAATTACCTGTTCAGGCAAATTTAAGTGGTTTGTAAAAACAATCTTAGATCACTCAGAATAATTCGCCGACAAATAAAGTGAAACCACGTATTAGCATTATCACCTTGGGTGTATCCAATCTCGAAAAATCCTATAAATTCTATACAGCGCTTGGCTTTCCGACATCGAAAAAGCCAGAAGATGACATTATCTTTTTCAAAACGGACGGCGTTAGTTTAGCTTTGTATCCTTTGGAACAACTGGCAAAAGATATTTCCCCCGAATTGAGCCCTATTCGCTCCGGTTTTTCTGGCGTCACCTTAGCTCACAATACAAGATCCAAAGCTGAAGTAGACACAGTGTTGGAACTAGCCAAGAAAGCTGGCGGTAAAATTGAAAAGGCAGCTCAAGATGTCTTTTGGGGCGGTTACAGCGGCTATTTTTCTGATCCTGACGGTCATCTCTGGGAAGTCGCTTATGCTGAGAGCTGGGAATTCAATGAAGACGGTAGCTTAGTTATTGAGTGACCTTACCTTCTTTACCCTTGCCCTTGACTTGGGCGGTTAAGCCTCACCAATTGGATTCAGGCAAAATTCTATGGAAAAGCAGAAAATTTCAGCATTGCAGAATATCTTTAGTTCCAGGCTCGATACCTTGAGTCATCTCTTAGAAGTAGTGGAGAGTCATTTCGGAGACGAGGCGGAGTCCCTATTACAGCGCCGTATCGCACCCGATATGTTTCCTTTCGGCACCCAGATCGCATTTACTTGCAATCAGCCCCGCAACTTTGCCCTGTGGTGTCTGGGACAGCCGGCGGATAATTTGAATCCTGATGTCGGCTCTTTCGCTGAGGCTCAGAGCGATATTTCATCGACGAAGGAATTACTGGCAAGTATCAATGTTACTGATGCCAAGCTTCACCAGAGCCATCGACTCGATCTTGGACAAGGGCTATATGCAGAATTATCCGGACTTGCCTACGTAGACGATTTTTTAATGCCCAATTTTTATTTTCACCTGACCACAGCTTATGACATCATGCGGATGGCAGGAGCGCCCATTGGCAAACGCGATTTCATGATGCATTTAGTGCCTTTCGTCAAGCAGGAAGCTGACGTCTAAAACAGCCATTCAAGACGTGGCAAGTGCCTTGCGTCGGCACGTCGATGAAGAAGCGTTCGTTTTTTGACCGTTGCTGAGTAACCGACTGTATGATGGAAATCAAGCCCCCGCCAGATCAGTACGCTCAAGTGAATTCTATTAACACCCGCTACTGGTCACTTGGAGATCAAGGATCGACAGTTATTTTGCTTCATGGGGGTGGAGCCTCTGTGGAGTTTTGGTGGTACAATGTTGATGCTTTGGCTCAGTTTCATCGGGTCTGCGCCGTGGATATGGTCGGTTCTGGTCGCTCTGATCAACCTTTTGCTTCCTATTCGCTGAGTGATCAGGCTCAGTTCATCAAAGACTTTATGGATACGTGTAATATCCGCTGCGCTAGTTTAGTCGGCAACTCAATGGGAGGTGGCGTTGCTTTACAGTTTGCCCTCATGTTTCCTGATAGACTGGAAAAACTAGTATTGGTCAATAGTTTTGGGTTAGGCAAGCAGATAGAGATCTTTTCGCGTTTAGGAACCCTCCCTTTCATTGACAAATTTAGTAGAGTTTTCCGTCCCAACCGACCAAGTGTAGCTTGGCTCTTGAAGTCAGTTGTGTATGACCCATCAGTTATTACTGATGAGTGGTTTGAACGAATTTACCAACTAGCTGTGCTCCCAGGAGCACTGAGTTCTCTTGTCAGGCTATCAAGGGCAAACCTCAATCTGTTGGGGGTGCGTTCTAGAGTGTTTCGTCCAATCGTTCATCAATTATCTCAGATTACCGCACCAACATTGGTCATTTGGGGAAAACACGACCCTGTTTTACCTGTTGCTCATGCCGATGTTGCAGCTCAAGGGTTAGCAAATGCTCGTCTACATATTTTTGAGTGTTGTGGGCATTTTCCGCAGATTGAGCATCCAGAGGAGTTTAACCAATTAATTTTAGAGTTTTTGGATTAAGGTATTTGAGTTGCAATTGTACAGATAACGTTTCCGAAAACTAAAGCTCGCGCAACCCACTTTCAAAACAGTCAGTTAATCTCTGGATTAAAATCGACTAATATCCTTGTGCAAAGATACGTCAAATTGGACGTTTGATGACCTGATCAGAGTCGGTAAAATACTCAATATTAGGAAGGAATAGAGGCGAAAGGGTAGCAATTATGTCAGACCAGTTAACCCAGCCCAATTCGGAAGTAGGAGCAAGCGGTCCGCCCGGTTTACCCTTACTGGGCAATATGCTTGCCTTCAATCAAGACCCTCTCGGATTTTCCCAGCGATGCGCGCGCGAGTATGGGGATGTGGTTTTCTTTCGATGGGGACCGCTTCCCGTCTATATGTTTAATCATCCTAACCTGATTGAAGAGGTGTTACGAAAGTACCAAGCCAATTTGATTAAAGAGATTAGTTATCGTGCCCTTCGGGATGTCTTGGGGAACGGGCTGCTACTGAGCGAAGGCGACGTCTGGAAACGCCATCGGCGACTCCTTCAGCCCGCTTTTCATCAACATCGCATTGTCAACTACGGCCAAATCGTCACTGAATGCGCTCAGAGAGCGGCAACAAGCTGGAAAGATGGCGAGTCGCGGGATTTCCACCAGGAAATGATGCAACTGACGTTGCAAATTGTTGCTAAGACGCTATTTGGGACGGATCTTACCCAGCAAGCCTCCCAAGTTTCACGTTCGCTCGATGCTATCTTGACGCACCATCTCCGTCAGATTCAGGTCTCTTTTCTCCTGCCAAAATGGTTGCTTCCTGGTTACAGTAAGGCTCGCCAAGCGATCGCGCAACTGAATGCACTTGTCTATAGCATCATTAACCAGCGCCGGCAAGCGCCTGGCGACGATCTGCTGTCGATGATGCTGCAAGCAACTGATGAAAATGGCAACCAATTAAGCGATCGCGAACTGCGAGACGAAGTCATGACTCTATTGCTGGCAGGACATGAAACCACAGCTGTTAGCTTATCTTGGACGTTAATGTTGCTGTCTCAGCATCCGGAAGTGGAAGCAAAGCTCTTGCAGGAGTTGCAGGCGTTCCCTCAGGATTATGAACCAGAGGCAACCGAGTTGGAGCAACTTCCTTACACCCAAGCAATTATCAAGGAATCTATGCGATTGTACCCGCCTGCTTGGAGCATTGGCCGCGAGGTGGTAGACTCTTTTAAACTAGGAGGATGTGACCTGCAACCCGGCAACTTGATTTTTCTGAGTCAGTGGTCCATGCATCGCGATCCGCGCTACTTCCAAGCCCCACAGCAGTTTCGCCCGGAACGCTGGATGCAAGAGGAAGAACAACAGCTGCCACAGGGAGCCTACTTTCCGTTTGGGGACGGACCGCGGGTTTGTATCGGACGTGGCTTTGCTCTCATGGAAGCAACGCTGATTTTAGCAACGCTCGCGCGACAATTTCACTTCCAGTTGAATGCTGAGTTCCCAATTGAGCCTCACCCGATGCTGACCTTGCGACCTCGACAAGGCATGCCGATGACAGTGACTCGGAGAAGGGCAGTGTAGTAGCTATTAGAGGAGTAATTGTTAAGCCCCGCTACTGATTAGACCATTGGTTGAAGTAACCTTCAGATTTTTTATGGAGTTAAACCAATTTTACAATCAACTATGGAATGAGTCTTTGCCAAAATTTCAAGCTGGAGATTTTCAGTTTGATCCATTTCTTGATGCGACAACTGATCAGAGATATGGTGTAACCTTACTAGCTCGACCAACTGAAAACGTTAAAAAAGCTGTTAGGAGGACTCTGGAAGAAATTCAAGCAGTTGCACCTAATCAGTATTATTATCCACACTCAGATCTCCATTTGACTGTTTTATCAATTATCTCATGTTATTCAGGATTTTCATTAGATCAGATCAATCCAAGTGCCTATAAAGATTTAATTCATTCTACTTTAAAGAAATTCCAACCTTTTAAAGTTAACTGTAAGGATTCAGGGATAAGGGTTGACAGGAGTCAAAAAAGGGTTAAGCTGAAGCCATGATGATGAGCCAAGAGCACTCGTTCCCCAAGGCGGAAGAA
>JAAANX010000160.1 GCA_009909085.1 Cyanobacteria bacterium GSL.Bin1
AGATCGGGTAGAAGTGAAGTCCAATGGCGTTGGAGGAAGGAACAACGGCACCGGAGATGATGTTGTTTCCATAGAGTAAGGAACCGGCGACGGGTTCACGAATGCCGTCGATGTCTACCGGAGGGGCGGCGACGAAGGCGATGATAAAGCAGGTGGTGGCGGTCAAGAGGGTGGGGATCATGAGCACGCCGAACCAACCTACATAGAGGCGGTTTTCGGTACTGGTGACCCACTGGCAAAACCGTTCCCAGAGATTCTGGCTTTGTTGTTGCTGTAAGGTGGTTGTCATAGTTTTATGATTGCTTTGAACACTACAATGTGCTTCAAGAGGGATAGCAGTTAACTAACTGCTGATTAATAATATAAACAATAGATTGCGTTTTGTAAAGAGTACTCACAAAAATTTAAGTCTCACGATAGAGAACCTAGCGACCATGACTACGGGGTGCCACCTCTGAGGGATCTGGTTGATTAGATTGGGGAGTCCCGACGCGGGAGCGCTGTCCTTGTTGGTTGGCGTAAGGAAGGTTTTCCTCGTTAGCGAGAGCGGCTAAGTTATTGTCTAAAACAGACTGGGGTTGCTCTCCAATCACTGACGCGATCGCGCTGCCTTCTCTGGAAATAAAAGCAAAGTGAGGAATGCTATCGACGTTGTATTGCAGCATTTCTGGCAGCCATTTATCGTTATCCACATTCAACATGACAAAGTTGATGCGGTCGTTATACTTTTGTTTGAGTTCTCCAATCTCTTTCGCCATTGCTTGACAGCTGGTACACCAATTGGCGTAAAACTCCAAAAACGTAGGTTTCTTGTTACTCAGAGCCACTTCTAGAGGGGTTGCGTCTTGCGCTTGACTTTCTAGAGAAAAGGAAGGGCTATCGGTTTGTAAGCCCAAGAATAGGGTCAAACTAATAGCAATAGCACCGAAAGCAATTACAATATTCCGAATGCGAGTGCTGAAAGTTGTTATTTCCGACTGCTCGTTTGCCATTTTAAGCTTGATTTACATTTATTTACGTTTTCCTTTGTTTATTTAAAGTAACAGTTTCTGCGCAGAATTCTTTTTAGGCAACGGCCATACATCTGATTGGAATCGAATCGGGGCAATTGGTGTGGTGGATGTCGCCTAAAGCAAAGAATAAATCAAGACGACAATCAGAGTTTGGAGTGATACGTTGACAGGTAAAGGACGAGCCGATAACCAGGATCAGTAACAATGAAAAAACGAGTGACCTTAACTTTCCCGAAAAATCGGGTGCCGATGCCGGTAACTTATCGTTTAGCCAAAGACTTTAATGTTGCCAGCAATATTATCCGTGCTCAAGTGGCTCCGAATCGCACCAGTAAATTAGTTGTGGAGCTATTGGGCGATATCGATGAAATTGAAGCTGCGATCGAGTGGATGGGGTTGCAGAATATTACGGTTTCTCTGGCGAGTCGAGAAATTGTAATTGATGAAGAGAGTTGTGTAGATTGTGGTTTATGCACGGGAGTTTGCCCCACACAGGCGTTAACTCTCGATCCGGAAACTTTTAAGCTCAATTTCACGCGATCGCGCTGTGTGGTTTGTGAACAGTGTATTCCCACTTGTCCCGTGCAAGCCATTTCCACTAATTTCTAGCCACCTGAGTCTCAATCAGGGCGAGTTTAACTTGTTGATAATAATGTCCTAAAATTTGACGATAGTTTGCCCCTTGCTGCGCGAGATAGTATGCCCCCCATTGGCTTAAGCCGACACCGTGACCAAAGCCGCGCCCATAAATGGTAAATCCTTGGGGATTCGGATTGACTTGAAACAGAGTACTCCGTAAGTTCAGAGCTTTCCGAAATTGATTCCCACTGATGCTTTTTGTTGCGCGATCGCCCACTACTTTCAACTTCAAAATTCGCCCTTGCGGTGTCATTTCTTCAGGAATTAAGGAACGAACTGTCCCTAAGTTCCCTAAACGCTGCCCCATTTCAGTACTGGAGACTCTCTTTTCCCACTGATAAACCGGTGCCGTCTGATCGTAATCAACCACACCTCGTAAATAGGGCAGAGGGCGATGCCAAATATCTTCCACATTTTCGGTATGTCCCCCAGAAGAGGAATGAAAAACAGCTAAGATGGCTTTCCCGCCATGTGTCAGAACCTGCCCTTGCGTACTATTGACAGCTTCCACAGTTCGTGGCGTTTCACTTTTAATTCCTTTATAAACTTGCGAAGCAGTGGTACTCTTCACATCGTAAAGGCGACTGGCAGACTCGTTTTGTTTATGGAGGGCGTAAGAACGAGCAGCAACGGCTTGGGCTTTTAGTGCCTCAAGGGGCCAACTCGCGACCATTTCTCCCCCGACAACGCTGTAAAGATAGTCTTCTAAATTCACTTGATTAATCACAGTCAGATCTGACCCATCATGAATTAATTTAGTGTCTCCGCGATACCAGCGATCGCCAATCCACACTAAGCCCTCGCCTTGGGGATCAATCCAGAGTTGATTACTTTCCCACTGTCCTAAGCGAACTTTACTATTACCACTTTCCGCCCGAAATCCGCTCATCCCTTGCAGTGATCCCAAAGCGTTGCCTGTGGCATCTCGAATGACAGCATCAGTTGAACTGCCGACTGTTACTTGTTTAGCATCTTCTTTCAAAACGACTCTTAAGGCTGTTGCTGCTTGGGCCGGGGCAAACAAGAGCAACCATAATAGTAAACTAGGTAGCAAAGACCGAAAAGGATCGCGCACAAATTTCTTGACAGCAGATACCATTACCGAACACTCCTCACTCAATTCTCAATTGGTAATCTATATAGTCGATTTTTAAGGCAAAATTGTTCAGATTTTTCTCACAAACTTGACTTGACTTTTGCACTTAACTGTGGTTAACTCCAAGTCAGTTAAGCTGAAATATTGTCTATAGTTACCCTATTATGCCTAAAATGATCACTTTTTCTCCTTATTCCTCGGTTTCTTTTTCTCAATATGATAATACAGTAGTGCTGAGCCAAGTCGTTGAAGACCCTGAAGTTTTAAAGCAAATTGAAGACGGCTGGAATAATTTTATTGAGTCAGGGCAGGTTTGGGCATTACTCATTGGTCTATTTTTAGGATATTTATTTCGCACTTTCATTTCTTAAAGGAGCAATTTGTTGAGCTTTATACTTCTCAAAGATTGAATAATACGCTAGTCTCACCTTGGGTGAGATTATTTTTTGGACAGGAGAACCAAACATTACCGTGACGCAAGGAAATACTTGGAGTGATCGATTTGAAGGGGCGTTACATCCCGCGATCGCGCAATTTAATGCCAGTATCCAGTTTGATATTGAACTGTTACCTTATGATATTCAAGGATCAATCGCTCATGCCAAAATGCTCGCGCAAACCGGCATTATCACTAATGCCGAAGCACAACAGTTGGTGCAAGGGTTAGAGCAAATTTTAAGGGAATACGAAAACGGGACATTTCAACCAGGGGTAGAAGAAGAAGACGTTCATTTTGCGGTGGAACATCGCTTAACCGATATCGTGGGGGATGTGGGCAAGAAACTGCATACGGCGCGATCGCGCAATGATCAAGTGGGAACCGACATTCGCTTATATTTACGGGACAAAATTCAGGAGATTCGCCACAGTTTGCGTCACTATCAACGCGCCCTCCTGAATTTAGCAGAAAGCCATGTGGAAACCCTAATTCCCGGTTATACTCACTTGCAACGGGCACAACCGATTAGTCTCGCTCATCACCTGCTAGCTTATTGGGAAATGGCCCAACGGGATTGGGAACGTTTGGGAGATGTTGCCAAACGAACCAATGTTTCTCCCCTTGGTTGCGGGGCACTAGCGGGAACCACGTTTCCCATCGATCGGGAATATACGGCTCGAGAACTGGGGTTTAGTAATATTTATCGCAATAGCTTAGATGCGGTCAGCGATCGCGATTTTGCCATTGAATTTCTCAATGCTGCCAGTTTGATTATGGTGCATTTATCTCGTCTCAGTGAAGAAATCATTCTCTGGGCGTCGCAAGAATTTAGCTTTGTCACGCTCAAAGATAGTTGTGCCACTGGTTCGAGTATTATGCCCCAAAAGAAAAACCCTGATATCCCAGAACTCATTCGCGGGAAAACCGGGCGTGTCTGCGGACATTTACAAGCCTTGTTGGTACTGATGAAAGGACTCCCTCTGGCTTATAACAAAGACTTACAAGAAGATAAAGAAGGACTCTTTGATGCCGTTAAAACGACGCAAGCCAGCTTAGAAGCAATGACAATCCTCTTAGCCGAGGGGATTGAGTTTCGCCGTCAACGCTTACAGGAAGCAGTTGCCGAAGATTTTTCTAATGCCACTGATGTTGCCGATTATTTAGCTAATAAAGGCGTTCCATTCCGAGAAGCCTACAACTTAGTGGGAAAAGTAGTTAAAACGAGCTTAGCTGCCGGAAAACTTTTAAAAGATCTGACCCTAGAAGAGTGGCAAGCCATTCATCCTGCTTTTGCAGAAGATATTTACGCCGCAATCACACCACAACAAGTGGTTTCTGCTCGCAATAGTAAAGGCGGAACGGGTTTCCAACAAGTCCGTCAGGCACTCCAGCAAGCCCAGTCATTAATGAGTGAACAGTAGTCATTAGTGATTAGGCTTCGACTGTATTTGACTCATTTTTGCTAAATCTAGCACTTTCGCCAGCTCTTCTTCACTCATAAGTTGTTTTTCTAAAACAAGTTCCCGCAAAGATTTACCCGTTTCCAAAGATTCTTTCGCGATCGCGGCAGCATTGAGATAACCAATATGCGGATTCAGGGCGGTAACAAGAGCAAGACTGGCTTCGGCATAGTCTTGGCAGCGATCGCGCCGGGCTGTCATTTTTTTTAGACAGCGATCACTCAGCACTTGCAGCGTATTGCCTAAAATTTCAATACTGTGAATCAAATTATACGCAATCAGGGGCATCATTACATTTAATTCTAACTGACCAGCTTGGGCTGCTAGCGCGATCGCGTTGTCGTAGCCCATCACCTGAAACGACACCATAGAAGTCATTTCCGCCAGCACCGGATTATATTTTCCCGGCATAATCGAAGACCCCGGTTGGACCGGTGGCAGTTCGATTTCTCGCAATCCCGTTTTGGGTCCCGAATCTAATAAACGAAGGTCATGGGAGATTTTGACGCAGTCTTGAGCAATATTGCGTAAGGCCCCAGAGACATTAACAAAGGGGGACATACTTTGCATCGCTGCCATAAGATGAGGGGCACTGGTTAACGGTAGATCCAAGAAATCACTCAGTAGACTCACCATTTCTTGGCGATAGTGGGGATGGGTATTTAAGCCCGTTCCAGTGGCACTGCCACCAATTCCCAATTGCTGTAAGTCTTGGGCAGCAGTTTGGAGGCGCGTTTGCTGATCGCGAAAGATTTGTGCCCAAGCGCGAAAGGTTTCTCCTAACCGAATGGGAACCGCATCCTGCATGTGAGTCCGACCGGATTTGACAATATCTTGGAACTGATTGGCTTTGCTTTCTAAGGTATCAATGGCTGTATCTAACGCCGGATAGAGGGAATGTTGTAAGGCAAGTAAAGCGCCAAGACGAATGGCAGTGGGAATCACATCATTCGTCGATTGTCCATAGTTAACCTGATCATTAGGATTCACGCGTTGATAATTGCCTTTTTCGTCTCCCAAAATTTCTAGGGCACGATTGGCAAGGACTTCATTGACATTCATGTGATGAGAAGTCCCAGCCCCGGCTTGATAAATATCGACCACGAATTGATCGCGCAAGTTGCCTTGGAGAATTTCATCAGCGGCTTGGACAATAGCGATGCTAACGTCTTCAGGAATGCAGTTGAGTTTTCCGTTCGCGATCGCTGCTGCTTTTTTAATTAAAAGACAAGCATCAACATAAGTGGGTAAAGGTTTAATGCCGCTAATGGGAAAATTCTCAGTCGCGCGTAGCGTCTGAATGCCATAATAAACTGTATTGGGGAGTTGACGTTCTCCCATAGAATCTTTTTCGGTACGCACACTAGAAGCGTTCGTTTGATTCATTTTTTAATTGATTGCAAGGTAGTTAAAATAGTAAATGATATCCAGAAATTAAGTTAGTAACTGTTAATTATTAAATATTAATTGTATTATGCCCGATTCAATCATGTATCAAGAGGACGCTTATGTCGTTCTCGAAACTAACCAACCCGAAGAAATTATGAGTCCAGAAGAGTTACTGGAAAAACTGAAAGGGGTCATTCAGAACTATCCGGATGAATTGCCTAGAGATTTACAAAAATTTGACACTATCGAAGATCAGGCCAAACATCTGATGGAAACAAGCTGTGAGTTGGATGTGGCACAAGGAGAGTATTTACAGTGGTATGTGATTCGACTGGAAAAATGAAAGCGAGCGTGAGTGAGGGAGACAAAGGGCAAGATTTAGAATGACTGAGGGCTCATAAGTGACTGCCTGCCATCTAAAAAGTTGTCGCTAAAATCAGCGTGAATAGCGGAGGGAATAAAATGATTCCAGCCACAAATAAGGCAGCCAAAGCACCAATTAAAACCGCTCCCGCTGCACAATCCTTAGCTACTTTTGCCAATTCGTGATAACTCTGCTGCACCGTAAGATCCACTACGGATTCCAAGGCAGTATTTAAGAGTTCTAACGCCAGGACAAAGGCGATGGTAATGCCAATTACCGCCATTTTTACACCGCCAATCTGGAGCCATCCCCCTAAACTCAAAGCAATGGTGCCGATGACAACGTGAATGCGAAAATTACGCTGGGTGGTAAAAGCGTAACGCACGCCTTCCCCGGCGTAACGGAAACTGGTTAGTAAGTTGGGAGCAATGTTAAAAGCCAACTGACGAGTAAAGGAACGCTTTTTAGGTTGGGAGGGTTCTTGAGATGAGCTAGAAATAAGAGTCAAGTGGTTACCCCTTTGCTGCTGAGAAGAAAGATTATTGGAATGAGATGTGATGGCGTTTATTCTCATGTTCTCGGTTACAATGATATCCTAATTTAAAGATCAATCCCAGTGATTTTAGGGAGAGAATCGTTACTTATGACCTGAGATTAACAATAAGGTTTCCTGATGAGCAAGCATTTTTTCGAGACTGGCTTCATCGGGATGATCCCATCCGAGAAGATGAAGTATGCCATGAGTGCCCAGCCAAGCCAGTTCTTGGGTGAGAGAATGCTGTTGCTCTAATGCTTGTTTTTGAGCCGTTTCCACAGAAATAATGATATCTCCTAGATAAAGAGGTTCTGCCCGAAACAGGGAGGCAGCTTGCTCTGATAAGGGATTTTCTAGGCTGGCAAAGGCAAGGACATCAGTGGGCTGATTTTTTTGCCGATATTGGGCATTTAAAGCGGCAATTTCAGCATCATTACTTAAACAGAGGGTTAATTCATACGCTTCAGCCGACGGTAGTTCTGCTTGCAGCGCATCAATCCACTGTTGAAACCATTGTTCCCAAAGTAAGGGATTGGGCAGTCCTTTTTCAGCACAATCGGTTTGGATATAGACCGCTAGGGGCACAGAGGGAGACATCAGTGCGTCAGGTAGGATAAACCAATAAACAACGCCAGTAAACCAATAGTACTGAGAAAGAAGTGTTGTAAAGATTTTCCAGATTTGCGGACCATGTTCCGCATCGCAAGCTTGGTATAACTAGGGGTTTGCACCTCGGAGTTTACAGGTTCTGAGGTGGCAGATTCCTGTTCTGAGTGTGGATCAGGGGAATAAGTAGGATTCATTGGTTGTTCGGTCATTTTTAGGCAATCGATCACTAATATTGCGACTAGCTTAACATTTGCTCAGAATTGATGCTAATGATTAACTCAGCTACTTAATTCACCCACTTCCCAAAATAGAGCTTGGTTCTAAAGTTAATCCTGATGACTGCGTAGATACGCTTCAATAAAGGCATCAATCTCTCCGTCGAGAACATCATCAACAGCGCTGGTTTCAACATTTGTCCGGAGATCTTTCACCATCTGATAAGGATGAAACACATAGTTCCGAATCTGGTTTCCCCAGGCTGCTTCCACGGCTTCCCCACGAATTTCAGCAATTTTTTGTGCTCGTTGTTCTTGGGCAATGACGATCAGCTTCGATTTGAGAAGCGCGATCGCTTTTTCTCGGTTTTGTAATTGCGAGCGTTCCTGCGTGCAGCGCACCGCAATGCCAGTGGGGAGGTGAACAATCCGGACGGCTGTTTCCACTTTGTTTACATTTTGTCCGCCTTTACCGCCGGCGCGAGACGTCGTAATTTCTAAGTCTTTTTCCGGCAGTTCAATGTCCTGGATCGTCGTTTGATCCAAAAGTGGCATCACTTCCACCCCAGCAAAGCTGGTTTGTCGTTTTCCGTTCGCATTAAAGGGAGAAATCCGAACTAGGCGATGGGTTCCCTTTTCTCCTTTGAGATAGCCATAGGCATAGCGCCCTTCAATTTCGAGGGTGGCGGACTTAATTCCGGCTTCATCTCCTTCTGATAATTCTGCTAAATGGGCTTTATAGCCTTGCTTTTCTGACCAACGCGAATACATCCGCAGCAGCATTTGTGCCCAGTCTTGAGCATCAGTTCCCCCAGCGCCGGTGTTAATGGTCAGCACAGCACCCCGATCATCATAGGGTTCACACAGCAGTTGTTGCAGTTCCCAACGCTCTAGCGATTCCTGGAGTTCGGCGATGTTTTGGGTGGCTTCTTCCCAGAGGGCGGGATCGGCTTCGGTTTCGAGTAACTCAATAATGGCTTGCGTATCTTCTGCGCGATCGCGCCACTGTTGATATTGCTCCCAAGCCGACTTCAGATCATTGAGTTTTTGCAAGGTTTGTTGAGCTGCTTCCGGATCATCCCAAAATTTTGGTTGGGCCGCTTCTTGCTCTAAATCTTCGATTTTCGCCTTGATCCACGGCAGGTCAAAGATACTCCTGGGCTTTCCCCAGGCGTTGCAATACGGTTTCTGTGTCTCGTTTTAAGTCGGTAATTTCCATTGTCATTGGTTGCTTTCAGAAATTCTGCTTTAGTTTCAGCCTAGCGAACATTTTTTAGAGTTTCCACTTCTTTGGTAAAGCGTTCCAGCAACAGACTAATCACCCGTCGATCTTCTCGGAGTTTGATGTTGGTACTGACTGACATTCCTGATTGCAAAGGAATTTCTCGATCTTGTACTGCCAAGACTTGATTATCCAACCTAATTTTAGCGGGAAAGCGGAAGAAGTCATAGGTTTCATCGGGCGGTAGGGCATCCGATCCAATCGAAATCAGTTCTCCTTGAATGTCGCCATATTCGCTAAAGGGAAAAGAATCAATCCGCACATCCACAGTCATCCCTTCTTTGACAAACCCAATGTCTTGGTTGGTAATGAAAACTTCTGCAATTAAGTTTTCTTGGGGAACAATTTTCATTAATTTTTGACTCGTATTCGCGACAAAGCCCGGACTAGCTTCAAGGTCAAAAATTTTGCCACTAATTGGTGCCTTTAAGTTTTGATATTCTAGTTGTTGCTGGGTTTGACTGATCTGACTGTTCAGTTCAGAAATGCGATTTTCATTATCAACAATCGCTTTGGTTAACTGGCTATCAATTTGCGCAATTTGTTGCTTATTGCGAGCAATGCGGTCGAGAACATCTTTTTGGGTGGTTGCTGTGGTATTTTCTAACTCTTGTCCGGCTTGAGTTTGATCAAGCAAGAGCCGTTGTTTTTCTTGCTGGAGTTCGGCTAATCTGGCTTCTTGTTCTTGAACTCTTTGTTTTTGTTCAATTTGCCGAAATTCAGAAATTCCACCTTCTTCAAAGAGAGTTGTTAATTTCTCTAATTTTTCCCGTTCAGTTTGCAGTTGAACACGGGTATTTTCCAATTGCACATCCACTCGTCGCAATTGCTTTGCAATTTGTTGCTCTTCCAGGCGAGCAGCTTCTGTGCGAGTGGTTGCCTCTCTTGTTGAAGCTTGGAGGCGTTCAATTTCATCCCGCCCTAAATCTTTATCTTGTTCGCCAATGCCAATTTGAGCGCGATAAAGCCGATTTTCTTCCACTAGTGCCCTCCGATTGCGAGCCAGCATTGCCACTTCGGTCGGGATATCCAGGCGATTAATTTCTGTTTCTACCGCTGCTGGTGCGGTTGCAGCACTATTCATGATTTGCCGATAGAAACTATTTTCTTGTTGCAGAGAGGCTCGAATTCTTTCTAAAGATTCAATTTGCGCTTGTGCTGTCGTGGAATCGTAATGCAAGAGCACTTGCCCTTGTTGAACCAAATCTCCTTCTTCATAGAGCTCTCCTTTACGGCTGGGATCTTCTCCTGGCTCAATCGTAGAATTCGTCGCCATGCCTTTAATGACACCGTTTATGGGAGATTGCACTTCTTTGACATCTCCTTGCGGTTTCAGTTGTCCTTGGGCACCAACGGCTTGTTCAATTTTGGCGAAGTAAGACCAAGCGACAGCAAAACCAATCACACCTAAAATGGTTACTAACACCACTCGCGGCCACAGAGGAGACTGACTGAGAACAACGGCTTGGTCAAAGTTGTCTTCGTAGGTATTGTAGGAAATCGAATTGGCGCTTTGAGATTTTTCGAGTTGGGAAGGGCTAACATTGAGCTTCCCATTTTGGCGGGAAACCATTGAGTGAGGGCGGTTATCGTTGGCTTGGCTCATTGTTTGTCTCCTATTGAGGTTTTAAAGGTAACTAGACACGAGATTCTTGTTGTTGATAGAGGTAGTAATAGCGACCTTGGAGAGCCATTAATTCTTCATGAGTGCCTTGTTCGACAATTCTCCCGGCATCCATCATCAAAATTAGATCTGAATTTTTGATCGTTGCTAATCGATGCGTGATGAAAAACACGGTTTGATCTTGGAAAACTTCCGCTAAGTTACGGGAGAGTTGTTCTTCAGTATTGTAATCAAGGGCACTGGTTGCTTCGTCTAACACGAGCAGTTGCGGGCGTTGAAGAATCGTACGCGCGATCGCGATGCGTTGCCGTTGTCCTCCCGATAGCGACGCTCCCCGTTCCCCTACTCTTGTATTGTAACCAGCCGGAAGATTCATAATAAATTCGTGAGCAACTGCCGCTTGGGCTGCTTCAATAATCTCCTCGGTGCTGGCATCGGGATTGGTTAAAGAAATATTTTCTTGGACAGTACCTTCAAAGAGTAAGGGATCTTGGGGAACGACCCCAATTTGGCGTCGTAGAGAGTAAAGTTCAACTTTGGCAATGTCATAATTATCGATCAGAATTCGCCCTGCTTCGGGTTCGTAGAGGCGAGCAACTAATTTAGTGAGGGTACTTTTGCCCGCCCCGCTTTGCCCGACAATGCCCACAAACTGTCCCGGTTCAATGTCAAGATTGATGTTATTCAGTTGCATGGGACCGCTATTTTTGAAGCGGAAGGAGACATTTTCATAACGCACGGCTCCCTCAATTAGCGGCATGGGAATGTTATCCCGGTCTTCTTCTCCTTCTTGGGGATTATCAACAATGTCGCTGAGCCGTTCTAAGGAAAGAGCAGTTTCTTGGAAGTTCTGCCACAGTTGCGAGAGTCGAAGTAACGGGCTGGTGACATAGCCGGCAATAATCCGAAAGGCAATGAGTTGCCCTAAGGTGAGCTCTCCTTGTAAGACTAAGTAGGCCCCAAACCAGAGCACAACTAATCCGGAAATTTTGTTAAAAAAGTTACTGCTAGAGCTGGAAATGGTGGAAGTGACGACATTTCTAAAGCCAGCAGAAACGTAACGAGAATAGAGTTCTTGCCAACGCCAGCGCGATCGCAGCTCGATATTTTGGGCTTTCACTGTTTGAATTCCCGACAGAACTTCCACTAAGTAGGATTGCGTTTGAGAATTTCGTTCTGCTTTAGTGCGGAGTTGTCGCCGAATCGTGGGGGAAAAGCCGAGGGTTAACCCCATCAATACAGGGACCACCGCTAAGGCAGCAATCGTTAATTTCCAGCTGAAGATCAACATGACTCCGATATAAACAACGGAGAAAATCGAATCGAGAACGACGGTTAAAGCAGTCCCGGTCAGAAATTGACGAATGCGTTCGAGTTCATTGACCCGACTCGCGAGTTCCCCAACCGGACGTTTTTCAAAGTAACGTAAGGGTAGTCTGAGCAAATGGTCAATAATTTTTGATCCCAAACTCATATCAATGCGATTGGTGGCATCCACAAAGATATGGGTCCGCAATGTACTGAGGATGGCTTCAAAAATGGCAATGACTAAAACAAAGATCCCTAATATGTTGAGGACATCGGGGCTATTTTGGGCAATCACCTTGTCAATAATGACCAGCATCATCAATGGGTGGGCCAAGCCGAAGAGCTGGACAAACAAGGAAGCCACAAAAACAAGGATCAGGGTGCCGCGATATTTTTTAAGATAGGGAATAAACCATTGAATACCGAACCGTTGTTGAGGCGTTTCTTTCGTTGCTTCTAAGAGTAAAAGTTGTCCCCCTTCTCCCCAACTTTCAGCAAACTCTTGCATCGATTTGGTAACGACGCCTTCTCCAGGAATCCCTAAGACCACTTCTCGGTCGTTACTCTCGTAAAGAATGGCTAGGTCTTCTCCCCAACGAATCAAGGCAGGAGGAGTAATGCGCGAAATAGATTTTGTCGGAATTTGAGTCAGTTGCGCCTTCAGTCCTAATAGTTCCGCGATCGCGCCAGCAACCGGTAACGATAAGGTTTCACTCCGTCGTAATTGGTCACTCAGCACCCGTCGAATCACTTCTTTGCGAAACGGCACTTGGAAGTATTGACTCAGCATTTGAAAGCAAGCAAAAGCCCGTTCCAGGGAATTATTTCTTCGGGGTCGCACATGAGGGTATTTTTTTAACCCAACGGTTTCCCCTTCCTCTTCATAATCATCGGTGCCTGGAATCACCCTTGGTGCCTCTGTAATTTCGACACCATCAACTAGTGTTGATGTTACGGCTTCGGCTTCTTGAGTTTCTACTACTTCTGGACTATCAGCAGAGGCGGTAAATAAATTTGGATTAAACCAGGGTAATTCTGCTTTCCGAAAACCAATGAGGCGAGCTGGCTGTTGTCCGTCCACACTCAGAACAGTGTCTTCTACTAGTTCTAACCGACTTCCAATCGCCAAATTGTTAATTCTGCCACCGCCACTAACCAACCAAACCCGTTCTTCATCCTTTAAAGGATGGTCGCTCGGTAAATTAGCCAGGGTATACCGACCAGGTGGAAGGAGTTGCACCACTGCTGTTGCTAAACTGGTGTCTGTTAAAGCTTTGAGATCAATCCCACCATGAGGTTGACGCTCTTGTTCTTGACACAGCAGGGTAAATATTTCAATGGCGCTACATTGATTTTGCACCGCTTCCCGAAACGAATCGTAGCGTTGATACAGTTGCCAAAAATCTTCGGCTTTTAGGCTTAAACAGATCGATTCTTCTGAGGCAATCGCGGTTTCACAGGGGGTTCCTCGCACCAAGCCCACCCAACCAATCATTTGTCCGGGGGAAGCCAATTCCAAGGTAATGGGCATCTGATTTTGGGATTGATATCCAAGAAGCCGCACCTGTCCTTCGTAAACAATTTGGATTTCTGTGGGCATCCGTTCTCGTAAGGCGAGGGCTTGGCCCATTTTATAGCGTAGGGGTTGTAGCTTTTGCGAAAGAGCTTCCCGGGCTTCCTGCGGCAGTTGGTTGAAGGGAAATTCATTGCTGAGAAAAGAAACAAAATCAGTTCGTGTAAAACTCATGAAGCTACCTCGGAGGTTTCCGAATTTAAAGGTTCAATCGTGGTAATTTTTTTGACTTCCTCTTCCAGCCATTGACTAAAGAGTTCATGCAAAAGTTTTTGACGTGTCGCCTCATTCAACTGTGCAGAAATGAGCTTTTCTAAACGGACAATAATATGCCATTCGCCAATCTGAACCGGCGGCCACAGTTGTCCAACCTCACTTTGAACTAAGATTTTGGCTAGCTTTTCATGGGGAGTTGTGATGGGCACCGGACCAATAATTCCTCGAGTTTGTGCTTCTGGCCCTTGGGAATAAGTTTGAGCCAATTCTTCAAAGCTGGCTTCCTGATTTTGGAGACGAAAATAAAGTTCGGTAGCCGTATTATTGTCCTTCGTCCGTAGCAGGGAATACACCACTTGGTCAAGATCGCGTTTACGCTGAAGAAAATAGGATTCAATTTTAGGGCCCCAGGTCTCTTGTTTAAATTTTCTAATCTTATAATTGCGCACGGCAATTTTTTCTAGATCAGCGGGTTGTAAGCGCGTTTGATCCAACCAAGCTTGTAATCGGTTCGAGTCAGTGAATCGATTTTGTTGCCAATATTCCTGTTTCGCTGTTTCTACCTCTTCTGCTGAGCATTCAATCGGCGCGATCGCGTGATCAATCACTAATTCTCGCAAGAATTGGGGAAGCATCTGATACTTTTTCAGATGAGAGAGCAGGTGTTCTGGGAGAATACGGGTTTGGTTAACTTTGATAACCTCAGTCATGGGATATATTCTTACGTTCCGACAATCGAGTACAGATATACTGAGTACCGAGCCATTCTCCTGGGAATGAATAGCTGATACAAACTGTAGCCTACCCAAACTTAGGACGTAAGAAGCACTTCTACAAGGGTTTCTACAAGAAATTTTTACTACTTAAGTGCTAGTTTGGCATAACTTGCGGCGGAAAGATACCCCCTTCACTTTTTCCTAAGAATTTTTGATGGACAATTTGCTGGAAGGTTTCCCAATTATCGGACCAGCGATCAATTCGAGATTGTAATTGAGTCGTTGCATCCGTACCTGTTTGCTGAGAATGATAATTAAAGCTGCCGGAAAATAATAGTGCACTGACAGCTTGAATCGGTTCAGTTTGGGTCCGAAGCTGCACTTCACTAATGCTTAAATTTAACTGGCACTCTTGTAGTTGATAGACAAAATTAACAGACGCTTGGGGCAAACTATTTCCGACTTCTTGCCAAGGTCCGGGAGCAATAATTTTTTGAACAATAAAGTGACGGGGATTGGTGTCTGTTTGGTTACCAAAACTAACAATTGTTTTTGGGGCAATACTTACAGTTTGGTAACCGGCTTGGGAAAATTTAGCCATAAATGCTTTAGCTATAGTAGCCGATTGTAAATTTTCCTGATTTTGGTTGTTTAATGGTTCGGCGAACGTAATATTCCGTTGCTGAGCAACAATATTAACCCCATTTTTAAAGTTTAACCGGGCTTGCAGTTGGTTCAGTACCGGCTGCCTTGCCAGTTCCCAATCGGCAGGAATCACTCCCAGCGATCGCAAATTATCCAGCGTTAACATTGTTGGATTTAAATTTTGAGCCGAGAGCGTAATCGCGAGTTCTTGAATATCTAACGGCTGATTTAAAGGGTTCGCGGCGGCATCTGCCATAACTTTTTCTTAACCTTAATAATCGTAAAAAATTGATTGCCATCTAAGAGGATATCGGAAAATTGACTGATTGAAAATCCTCTCTTCAACTTCGACAAAATTCCGAGTCTCCTTGGCAACTGAAATCAAAATTGGCGAGGATTAATCGTCTCCTGATGTAGCTTCGTTTGAAATTTGAAGCAAGAGTTGTTGAATTTCAATGATTGACTGTGGCGGATTGTTTAAAGTTGCAGACTCCAAATTACTAATTAGCGTGTTATATGTTGTGATGGCACCGATTAGTTTGTTAGCTTGTTCCTCTGGAGAACCAGTGAGTGCACCGGCAAGACTGGTAAGTAAACCTCTTGCTTCAGCCGGATCAATTCCAGTGAATGTTCCACTAGAACGTACAGCGTCTATATCAACGTCAGAACTTCTTAATAGTGATGCTAATCGGCGCTGAAAGGGTGATCCTTCCTCTAGACTTGCAATAAGGGTATCAAGTAAGGTAGCGAAGTCAGTACTAAAAGCACTCTCCCCTGTCTCATCTGTAGTCACAACATTAAAATCGGTACTAATATCGGTAGCGATATCAGTAGATATCTGAGCTTGAACTGGAGTTGGCATTGTCGCAAATCCACTGATGAGGGCAAAACTGAGACCAAGTTGGACGGAAAGACGTTTGAATTTCATGAGCTAAAAACCTCCTGATTATTTTTTATGATGTTGTTTAGAAAAGACGTGTTCCATAACCGACAGTCAGAATAAAGTGGGGATCAAATTCACCGGTTAAATCTGTTACCTGAGGGGTAATCACAAGAGGGATTTCTCGAAAAGGGGCAGCGGAAACCCCCAGTGCCAGGGTATTACCGGTATAAGCTCCAAGCAGAGAAAACTGTTCACTCACTCTTAGACCCACTGAGCCGAAAATATTAATCGTTTCGTCCCTTTCTTGAATATCGTCGATTTCCCGGAAACGCCCTGATCCCAATCCTACAGTCACCGCAAGCGAATTAAATAAATCATTGGGGTTCTCCTGTAAAGCAAATATATTAGTGAATGAACCATAGTAATTGGTGTCAGCATCAAAATCGCCATATCTGATTAAGTTTTCGACGCCAATGGCAGCCGAGCTAGTGTCACTTAAGCGGCGGTGAATTTTAAGACTGACAGATCCCGTATCGAAGGGAACACTGCGAATCGTTGAAAAAGAGCTATAAATTAAATCGAAACCAATCGTTTCTTGGGGATTACCAAGGCCTAACCCAAAGCCAAAGCCAGCGTCAGATTTATCCGAGGTACGGGTTTGCTCTTGAAATGTTAGGCTCGCGAAGAATTGACCTTGGGATCCGCCAAACCCGGAAGGAACACTAAGCGCAATAGCCGGTGCGCCTTTTTGGGTTTCGACTAATAGGCTTTCCAAGTCTGGTTCAGGGACGGAGAGCTGTTCAATTAACTCTTCACGACTAGGACTATCAACTTCATTTTGGGCGAAGTTGGCAGAGGTCTGTGGGAGAGCCTGATAGCGATCTCTACTCTCATCACCCCCGCTGAGGGGAGAAGGATTTTCTGCTTTCTGGTTCTTCAGGCGCTGGTTAAGGGTCGTTAACTCAGCTTGACTGAGACCGGAAAAGAGATCTCTCAGGGTTTGGAGTTGAGTAGATGTTAACTGATAAGGAGCTGACTGTTTCTGCTGTAATTGTCTGAGTTGCTCCTCAATGATTTGCGTTTGTTTTTTGGCTGAAGAAGAAATGCTAAATGTTGGCACTAACTCCAAAGCACGGATTGTGTCTTGGAGTTCTTCAGCTGTTAATACTGTCTCAAAAGAAATTTGGTTTGTATCAAATTCCTCTAATTGCGGTAATGGTATTGATTCGCTAGCGGCTTGGGAAGAACTTGCTGTCCAAATCAAGTCTCTAGCTTCTGCAACCGAGTTTCCACTTGATAATAAACCAACAATCACACCCCTAAGTAATGCCTGTCCTAAACGATGACCGATAGAAACTTGAGTAAGTGACATTATATTGAAGCTAACCAATTAATATTAATAACTCAATGTAATTTACTCGATTTACACTGACTCTGCAACAGAGAAAACCACGAAAATGGTACTTAAGTTATTAGAAAGTTATTAACCTATGATTAAAAAGGTAGAATTTTTCTCTGACAATGGGTAAAAGATCAAAGCTTTGCCGGGCTAAGTTAGGATTGTGTTGAGTCGTTGATTCAGATAAATTGCCAGAAGTGAGTGGAACTCAGAGCTCGATTGTGATGACTTAAATTTTTTGAAATCGTTATCTTGATCTTCAGTTGAGTCTAAATGTTTCAGGAACAGCGTTTCAAGAACTATGCCTCATTGTCACAATTCAGCGTTTTAGCTCAATAAATAGTTATATCCCAAAGTGAGTAAGAAAATTAACTGAGCTGAGATTGCAAACAGATAAATAATGATGCGGGGCTTAAACACTGACAAGAGTAAGCCGACACTTTTGAGATCAATCATCGGACCGAAAACGAGGAAGGCAAGTAAGGAACTAGTGGTGAACGTCGCGGAAAAAGATAGGGCAAAAAAAGCATCAACCGTTGAACAAATAGAGATTAAAGCACCTAATGTCATCATCACAATAATCGAAGTGATCGGACTTTGTCCTAAACCTAAAATCAGCTCGCGTGGGGTAAACACTTGAATTCCCGCGGCGATCGCGCTCCCTAAAATTAAGATTCCGCCTAATTCTCGTAACTCTTGGGTTAAATTATTGAGGAAGGCTTGCCAACGCCAACCAGTTAACCCTTTTCTCGGTGCGTCTACAGTGGAAACTGTTTCTAAAGAGATGGGTTGACCATTGGCATTAAGTAAAAAAGTTCCAGATTGCAGGAGAGGGGATTGTTGCTTTAGCGACTGATTCGAGCGCTTAACTTTTTTGCGGGAATACTGGAGTTGTCTAGCTAAAGTCGGTTGTAAAAGCACTTTGACATCTTTTTGGACACTGAAAAGACAACTAATGATCACAGCGACGATTAAAGAAAACAAAACCCTTAAGCCAACAATTTCCGGTTGATCGCGAAAAGCAATCCAAGTTGACCAAATCACAATCGGATTAATAGTAGGCGCAGCTAATAAAAAGCCAATGGCCACAGAAATCGGTACTCGCTCTAAGAGTAAACGTCTGGCAACGGGGACGTTTCCACATTCACAAACGGGAAAAAGAAATCCCACTAAGCTTCCCATTAATGCACCTAAAATTGGATTTTTAGGCAGAACATGAATCAGTTTGGCTTCATCAATAAAGAGGAGTAAAAGACTAGATAGAATCACCCCCATTAATAAAAAAGGAAAAGCTTCAACAATTAAGCTCAGAAAAAGAGTTACACTATTGCCTAATTGATTCATAACGATTTTGCTCTTTCTGGTTTCGTACTATTTTGACTGAACCGTTTTTTTATCGGTTGTGCTGGATTCCCGACATAAATCGTCATGGGTGCAAGGGATTTTCCGGTGACACTCCCTAATGCCAACACCGCTCCCCGACCAACCGTGACATTTGGTCCAATGATTGCCCCAGCAGCGATCCAACTCCCTTCTTCCAGAGTAATAGCAGCAGTAATCAACGAAAAGTTAGGGTCACTCCAGTCGTGATTACCGGTACACAAATAGACGCCTTGAGAAACGCAAACATGATTTTCAATGATAATCGGAGCAAGATTATCTAACCAAGCCTTTTCACCCAACCAAACATAATCACCAAGGG
>JAAANX010000161.1 GCA_009909085.1 Cyanobacteria bacterium GSL.Bin1
TCCAAACTAGAGAAACATCTGGAAGTGTTTACTCGTTAACCGCTCATGGCTCTATTCGCAGCTACGGGAAGGTGATCTCTCCCCACTCCCCCACCTCACGAAGTAGGTGGGGGTCATTGAAGCGGAAGAAAATCATCGGTTCGAGAGGGGGAGTGACTAGCCAATCAACCAACTGCGACCGGTCTGGCAATTAGGTCAGTTGCCAGTGAAGTCTCCCCCGTACGTGGGCGGTTTATCGAGCAATTTATTAATAGCGATACACCACGACTAATGCCTTATTCTAAAACAAACACCTTCGATTCTTCCGGTTGGAGTTGAATCGGTAACATCCCATTGGGCAACTCTAACTCTTGATCGGTATCGACAACACGACCCCGCTGTATGCCTTCCTCAGCCAAAGAAACGAGAAACTCTCCTCCTGCAGTGGAATAAGCATAGAGAATACGGGCACTGTTGTTGGGAAGGTCATCATCTGCCGCTTCTCGCAGCATAAAGATATCTTCTTTCTTACTAGCCCCTTTGGGAAAGAGATAGCGGGTTTCACCATACCGTAGAATCGGATAATTCTGACGCAAATGGGCCATCCGTTTTGTCGTGTCATGGATATCGGCTTTCCACCCTTTATGTCCTGGCCAAATCATCATGGGACGATTAAATGGATCGCCACCAGCACCGAATAATCCATCGTGTTCTGGATGATAAGGAATAGCAAGAGCCGTTTCAGTGCCATACATGACCAGAGGAACACCTCGTGCTGTAAACTGAAACTCAATCAGACTTTTATATGCTTCATCGGATACATCTTGATAATAGGTCTTTAAACGAGGTTTGTCGTGGTTTTCCACAAAGGTTACCCAACCTTTAGCTTCATCGTTGGGAATATCATCTAAGGAAGCTGTGGGAATTTCTAACGTTTGCGCTGGATTCATGACCCAGTGGAGGAAACGAGTGAGGGCATTATAGTTGTAGTATTTGCCTTTGCGCCCTAAGGTCGTTTCTCGTATGATATAGGTTCGTCCATCCCAGCTGCGATCGCGCGAAAAGAAACGTCGCGCCGCTTCACTCAAGTTAAAGTCATATTGGGTAATCTCATTGGTCTCCCGGAGAAAATCAATACTCGCTTCCGCACGGTATCCGCCTCCAAAATACTCCCCGAGTAATACTGCTTTCGGGTTAATCGAGAGAACAAACTCTTCAAAGTCTTGCCAAAAGCTTTCATTAATATGTTTGACTGCATCCAAACGAAAACCCGCAATTGGGTATTGATCCTGATTAAAGGTTAACCAAAACTTCGCCGCATCAAATAAATATTGCTTGACCGGTGGGGCATCTTGATTCAAATCAGGCATTCCCCCACTAATTTGTCCTTCTTCAATCAACTTTTTAGACGCGGTATCAAAATCCCAAATGATCTTTGGTTCATGAAACCACCCTTGCGGATCCCGTTCCCCAGTTTTGGGATCCCAATGGGTTGCTACCCGTTTGCCATGACGGTAAATATCGCCATTATCGGCAAACCAAGATTCTCCAAATAAAAAGCCACCTGCCCCTAAATTGGGAGGTTCTGTGGAAATGTGCCCCGGGGCAGTTTGATTCATCGTTAAATCCAGAATCACACCAATCCCTCGTTTCCCAGCTTCATTCAGCAACTGGCGAAAAATATCGTAGCGATTCTCCCCCTCATCATCAGGTGAGCGAAAATGCTCGTCAATTTCAAACCAATCCTTGGTCCAGTAGCCGTGATAAGGAGTAGAAACATGATTATAAAAATCATCTTCTACCGTTTCGGTCTTATCGCGATAAAGATAGGAGTGAATATCCGGGTGATAAAACAAACCATTAGAATTATCTTGGATCGGAGATAAGACTAGTTTCGTCACCCCTAAATCTTCCAAATAATCTAATCTGCGGATCACTCCTTCTAAGTCACCGCCCCAATACATTCCCATATGACGATGGCTAGGATCATAGGTATGCCGTAGTAAGAGTTTATTCATTTCGTTATAAACTCGTTTTTCCGGTTCGGATGTTTCCTGATTAAAGGCAAACTCAGGAATATTATTTCTTGAGTCGGCATCAAAGAACCGATCAACCACAATGTAATACAAGACATCATTTTCCAAGTTGCCAACGCTATTGTGGTTATTGTCATGGCTGATGGTTTGAGGTTGTTCGTTTAAAGGAGGTTGCTCTGCTGCCACTGCAAATGCAGGGGTAATCCAAAAAAATAGCCAAAATACAACGGCGACTGCTAATAAAACTAGTAACGATACTAAAACTCCGAGAACGGAGATAAAAACTCCTCTTCGGCAACTTTCCATAACAATAATCTTCCTAACTATTCGTATCTGTGTCCGCTTCATTGACCACAGAAGGCACATCATCTAACGCAATATTCTCAAATTGCGTTTCGGGTGTATAGAGGGCTTGCCAAAACTCAGGAAACTGGGCAATGATCACCTCTGAGTTGGGGAGGTTTATTTGATCAGACATGGCAGGTTCAATTTGCGCCACTTGTACTTGATCCACTTTTCCTAACTGTTGAAACCAAATATCGCTCATGTTATTTCCCACTGAAAACATGACATTGGAAAAAGGCGGGGCAATCAACACGACAGCAAAGACGCCACTGACAGTAGTTAAAAGCCATTTCCGACCAATGCCATATTGACCTAAAAACACTTGTAATTCCCACAAGTAGGTATATTTAAGATTTTGCCAAGCTTGCTGAATTGATTCTGATAAATTATAGAACTTGAAGGGTAGCGATTGTTGTTCCTGATCAGACAGTTTTTCCATGAGGCGAGTTTGTTGACGTTTCCAACCAGAGAAGCGTTCTTCTAAGACGGAAATTCCGGTTTCAATCCACTCGCCAATGTTATAGCCAATGACATAGCCATAAGTGTTGACCAAATAAAAGGTCAGCATCTGGAAGAAGGTAAATTGAATAACCGGGGCTAAATTCATTTCTCCGGATTGGAAAAAGAAAATGCCAACATTATAAAGCGACCAACTTAAAACCAGTCCGCCATAATCGACAAATGGCTTGAGAAACACTTGCCTCATCGGAACATATTCATTTGTGGTGTTTAAGTCTTCGTGAAGATACTTGGAAAGTAATCGCTTCCACCAAGGTCTCGGTTCTGGAGTTACCGTCTCCGTTTCACCTTGACTAAACGGGTTGAGTTGTCCATCCACTAACATCCGTCGCCCAATTAAGAAATAAACGAAGTATTGAATGATGGTATAAGGCAGTAACCCAGACCAAGTAAATGCCCGTTCCCAAGGTCCCAAACCGGTCACAATTAAGAAAAACCCTAAATCGCATCCTACTTTCCAAGAGAGAAAGCCAACCGTTTGGTCAAAAATTTTCGGTAAATCACTACGAAATTGCTCAAAAAACGAATTTTTCGGAAGAATTTGGTTGATTCTCTCAATCACCGCTTCTTTCAAAACTAGCTTTTTTAAAAAAATGTCTCGTAACACCACATAGCTGGTGAGGGGCACTAAAATTTGGAACAGCTTACTGGATCCATAACGAATTCCCATTGGATCAATGGAAAGGCTAGGCAAATCGATCATAGGTTATTGTGAATTGGGTTATTTTCTGGGACTATCTGATTTTGTAAACATTTATTATCTTACCAGGGTTTCGTTAAGTTTAGACGACAATTATAGAATAAAAGGGTAGAAATATGATATAGAACGAATGGCTATCAATATCAAAAATGCAGAAGTTGAGCGCTTAATCCAACAACTGCGAGTAATGACCGGTGAAGGTCCAACAGAAATTGTGAAAAGAGCTTTAGAGCGAGAATATCAGGAATTACGCCGACAACGCCGTCAAGCTCAACTGGCAGAAAATTTATCTGATTTGCAAGAAACCGCTCAAAATAAAGCCAATCCTTTTGATCCCAATGCGCTCTACGACGATAATGGACTTCCCTTATGATTGTTGATACCTCAGCGGTCATCGCGATCGCGCTGCGAGAAAAAGGCTGGGAAAACCTTTACCAACAAGCCATACAAGCTCCCCAGCTCTTAATTTCTTCGGGAACGTTACAAGAGTTACTGATTGTTGCTTGTCACAAAGGGATACTGGCAGAGGTAAGATGTCTCCTCAGTTACTTAGATTTAGATTACGTTGCAGTAGATCAAGACTTAGCCCTGAAAGCCTTAGAAATCTATCAACAATATGGTAAAGGAGGCAACCATCCTGCCCAATTAAATTATGGGGACTGTTTTGCTTTCGCACTCAGTAAAGTCCATCAAATCCCACTCTTGTACAGAGAGCAACATTTCCCAGACGTTGATGCTGAGCCAAGCCTCTAACTTTTGTCATAAATTCCCCTTTCCCGACCGGATTATGAGAGATTCTGTTTTAAGATCAAAGTAGGAGGTGGTAAGCTAATTGGGGAAAATCACTCTGGTCAAGAGTGACCAAACTAAATTTTTGATCTTTGCTTGACATGAATCAAACGAGTCCTAAGCATTCTTCCCCTGCCTCTCATCTCCGACAAGACAAGAACGATACTCACGATCAGCATGAGGAGTTAACCCCCATGAGCGTTGCAACATTAGAGCAACCCAAACTGAATTTAGAGGAACTCAATGCGCAATTTCAGAACGCTGAGGCAAAAGACTTAATTCAATGGTCAGCCCAAACCTTTGGTGAGGGCTTAGTGATGAGTACCAGTTTTGGGATTCAATCGGCTTTGATGTTACATCTGGCGACTCGGATTGTGCCAGATATCCCAGTAATCTGGATTGATACGGGCTATCTTCATGCCGAAACCTACCGCTTCGCTGCCGATCTCACAGAAAGACTCAATCTGAATTTAAAGGTTTATCAATCGCCCATGTCTCCTGCCCGCATGGAAGCCCTTTATGGCAAACTCTGGGAAAAGAAAGACGTCGATTCTTTAAATTTGTATGATCAAATTCGGAAAGTGGAACCGATGCAACGCGCCTTACGGGAATTAGGTGCAACGGCATGGTTAGCAGGTTTACGACGGGATCAGACGCAACACCGTCAACAACTCCCTCGCATTGGAGAACAGTCGGGAATTTATAAAATATTACCGATTTTAGATTGGCATTCCCGGGATGTGCATCGTTATCTCACGGAGTATGATCTGCCCTATCATCCTCTATTTGATCAAGGTTATATGACCGTTGGCGATTGGCATTCTAGTCGTCCCCTTTCCCTCAACGATCAGCATGAACGAGACACGCGATTTCAAGGGGTTAAACAAGAGTGCGGTCTGCATCTCCCAAAGACAGATGGCGAAGCGCAAAGTTTTGATTCGAGTTTCTTATGATCAAAGTTCTCCACGTTTCAGATATTCACATGGGGAGTGGCTTATCCCATGGACGAACGAACCCAGAAACGGGTCTTAATACCAGGCTTGAAGATTTTAGGAAGGCGCTGAGTACCTGTCTTGATCGCGCCCTCGCCGAACCGGTGGATTTAGTGCTATTTGGAGGAGATGCCTTTCCCGATGCCACCCCACCCCCTTATATTCAAGAAGCATTTGCCGGTGAATTTCGCCGCTTAGTGGCAGCCAATATTCCAACGATTCTTCTGGTGGGCAATCATGACCAGCACGCCCAAGGGAAAGGAGGGGCGAGTTTATCGATTTATCGAACGCTAGGGGTTCCCGGCTTTATTGTCGGCGATAAAATTGAAACCCATCGCATCAATACCCCCAATGGCGAAGTGCAAGTGATTACTCTTCCTTGGTTAACGTATTCGGCTTTGCTGACTCGACCGGAAACAGAAGGGCTCTCTCTTAGTGATGTGAATCAATTACTCCTGACAAAATTACAGCCGATTCTAGAAGCAGAAATTCGTCGCCTTGATCCCAATCTTCCTACGGTCTTGCTGGGGCATTTGATGGCGGATCGCGCTGAGTTGGGGGCAGAACGCTTCTTAGCGGTGGGAAAAGGGTTTACGATTCCCCTCTCATTTCTCATTCGCTCTGAATTTGATTATGTTGCTTTAGGTCATGTCCATCGTCATCAGAATTTAAATCCTAAGGGAGAACCGCCGGTGATCTACCCGGGAAGCATTGAACGGGTGGACTTTAGCGAAGAAAAGGAAGAAAAGGGCTATGTTCTGATTCATTTGGCTAAAGGCAAGACACAGTGGGAGTTTTGTCCATTGTCCGTGCGTCCCTTCTTGACCATTGATGTGGATGTAACGAAAAAAGAAGAACCGCAAAAAGTGATTGAAAGCGCGATCGCGCGCCAAAAAATTCCTGACGCAGTTGTTCGTCTCAAATACAAGCTGCGTTCAGAACAACTCGATCAAATTGAAACCCGTACGCTCCAAAATGCTCTGCAGTTCGCCCACAGTTACACAATTTCCCCAGAGTTGGTTAGTCAATTAGCCCGCCCCCGGGTTCCCGAACTCTCAGAACAAGTCAGCCTTGACCCCATGAGCGCCCTCAAAACCTATCTTGGAAATCGCGATGATCTCGAAGAAATGTCAGAAGAGATGCTAGAAGCCGCAGAACAACTTTTAACCGGGCAGGTTCAGGAAGAAAGCGCTGAGGTGGCTAGCACAAAGGAACAATTAAATTTACTCCAATAAAATTAAAATTGCTGAGCAAGTGACCGTATCACGAACAAATCGTTAATAATAAATCATAAATAATGGAAAATCAATAACTAACATAAATGTTAATTGATTATTGCAATTTGTAACAAATAAAGCAACTCTCCTTGACTTTTTTGGGGAGCTAAATGAGATATAATCCTCATTTCACGAAGTTTTGAAAAGTCTTTAAGTATTGTTAAGCCCCCTCAACAGTTGTCGAAACTACCCTCTATTATTTACAAGTAAGGTACAGCAGTGAACCGTAAAAAGGGATCAATTGTTGTATCGAAAGACAACAATAGTGATCATAAATTTACGAAATGATTGTTCTTTAACGGTTCATTCCTACATCATGGGAATAACAGTTAAAACTGTCTAGAGAGGAGACCCCCTATGACAATTAGTCCTCCGGAAAATGAGGAAAAAGTCAGGGTAGCAGTGGATAAAGACCCGGTACCAACTTCTTTCGAGAAGTGGGGAAAACCTGGTCATTTTGACCGCACCCTGTCGAAAGGACCCAAAACCACAACTTGGATTTGGAATTTACACGCAGACGTACATGACTTTGATAGTCAAGGCAATTTAGAAGATATTTCGCGCAAAATTTTTAGTGCGCACTTCGGTCACTTAGCCATTATCTTCGTTTGGCTGAGTGGAATGTATTTTCATGGTGCTCGCTTCTCGAACTACGAAGCTTGGTTAGGCGATCCCACCAATATCAAACCTAGCGCCCAAGTCGTTTGGCCCATTGTGGGTCAAGAAATCTTGAACGCGGATGTCGGCGGTGGCTTCCAAGGAATTCAGATTACGTCTGGGTTCTTCTACCTCTGGCGAGCGTCCGGTTTCACCAACAGCTTCCAACTCTATTGCACCGCAATCGGTGGTTTAGTGATGGCGGGGTTGATGATTTTTGCGGGGTGGTTCCACTATCACAAACGCGCTCCGAAACTGGAATGGTTCCAGAATGTCGAGTCGATGCTGAACCACCACCTCGCCGGTTTGCTTGGGTTAGGCTCTTTAGGTTGGGCTGGTCACCAAATTCACGTTTCCTTACCTGTGAATAAACTCCTGGACTCAGGAGTGGCAGCTGAAGACGTTCCCTTACCCCACCAATTTATTTTGGATCGGAGTTTAATGGCAGAACTCTATCCCAGTTTTGAACAAGGTTTGAAACCTTTCTTTACCTTGAACTGGGGGGAATATGCTGACTTCTTAACCTTTAAAGGCGGACTGAATCCAACAACTGGTGGCCTCTGGTTATCTGATACTGCCCACCATCACTTAGCCATTGCGGTTCTGTTTATTATTGCGGGCCATATGTACCGCACCAACTGGCGCATCGGTCACAGCATTAAAGAAATTTTAGAAGCGCATAAAGGACCCTTAACCGGTGAAGGACACAAAGGTCTTTATGAAATTTTGACCACCTCCTGGCACGCCCAGTTGGCAATTAACTTGGCAATGCTCGGTTCCCTCACGATTATCGTGGCGCAGCATATGTATGCCATGCCACCCTATCCTTACTTGGCAACCGACTATCCAACCCAATTGTCTCTGTTTACCCACCATATGTGGATTGGCGGCTTCTTAGTTGTCGGGGCTGGCGCCCACGGGGCAATCTTCATGGTGCGCGACTACGATCCCGCGAAGAGTGTGAACAACTTGCTGGATCGGGTGTTACGGCAACGGGATGCCCTAATTTCTCATCTGAACTGGGTTTGTATTTTCTTAGGGTTCCACAGTTTCGGGTTGTATATCCACAACGACACCATGCGCGCTTTGGGTCGTCCACAGGATATGTTCTCTGACAACGCGATTCAGTTGCAGCCCATTTTTGCCCAGTGGATCCAGAACTTACATACCGTTGCCCCTGGTGGCACCGCTCCCAACGCAATTGAGCCGGCTAGTTATGCCTTTGGCGGAGATGTAGTAGCGGTTGGCGGTAAAGTTGCGATGATGCCCATTGAGCTGGGCACAGCTGACTTCCTGGTGCATCACATTCATGCCTTTACCATTCACGTTACGGTTCTCATTCTCCTCAAAGGGGTGTTATATGCTCGTAACTCCCGCTTAATCCCCGATAAATCAGAGCTCGGATTCCGCTTCCCTTGTGATGGTCCGGGTCGCGGTGGCACTTGCCAAGTTTCTGGTTGGGACCATGTGTTCCTCGGCTTATTCTGGATGTACAACTCCCTCTCCATTGCAATTTTCCACTTCAGCTGGAAGATGCAGTCGGATGTTTGGGGAAGCGTATCTCCCGATGGCACTGTGTCTCACATTACCTCCGGTAACTTTGCCACCAGTGCCATTACCATTAACGGTTGGCTCCGTGACTTCTTGTGGGGACAATCGGCAAACGTAATTAACTCCTATGGTTCAGCACTGTCTGCCTACGGGTTGTTATTCCTGGGTGCACACTTTGTCTGGGCATTCAGCTTAATGTTCTTGTTCAGCGGTCGTGGCTACTGGCAAGAATTAATTGAGTCCATTGTTTGGGCCCACAATAAACTGAAAGTTGCACCAGCGATTCAACCCCGCGCACTGAGCATTGTGCAAGGACGTGCGGTAGGAGTTGCCCACTACTTGCTAGGAGGAATTGTTACCACTTGGGCGTTCTTCTTAGCGCGAATTATCGCCGTCAGTTGACGGTTGCGATTAAAAACGGTAACACTGGTTTAAAAAATCGGTGAACCGACAAAGCCTGACTCCTGAAAACTTCGGTTCTCGGAGTCAGTGCTTCCAAACCCGAAAATAAGTTTCAACTAAACTTATTGACTCATTCATCTGCAAAGAGGATTTCCAACAAAGGCTATGGCAACCAAATTTCCAAAATTTAGCCAAGACCTTGCTCAAGATCCAACAACACGTCGGATTTGGTACGGGATTGCTACAGCTCATGACTTTGAAAGCCATGATGGCATGACTGAGGAGAATCTTTATCAAAAGATTTTTGCTTCTCACTTTGGTCACATTGCCATTATCTTTCTCTGGACATCCGGTACCTTATTCCACGTTGCTTGGCAAGGTAATTTTGAACAGTGGATTAAAGACCCTTTAAATGTTCGTCCCATTGCCCACGCAATTTGGGACCCTCACTTCGGTGAAGCGGCTGTGGATGCGTTTACACAAGCCGGTGCTTCCAACCCAGTGAATATTGCTTACTCTGGTGTTTATCACTGGTTCTACACCATTGGTATGACCACCAACGGCGATCTTTATCAAGGCGCAGTCTTCTTATTACTGCTCTCCGCCGTATTCTTATTTGCCGGGTGGCTCCACCTCCAACCGAAGTTCCGTCCCAGCCTATCTTGGTTCAAAAATGCTGAATCTCGTTTGAACCACCACTTAGCGGGTTTATTTGGCGTTAGTTCCTTAGCTTGGGCGGGTCACTTGGTTCACGTGGCCATTCCTGAGTCCCGTGGTCAGCACGTCGGTTGGGATAACTTCCTCTCCGTGAAGCCTCACCCAGCTGGTTTAGGACCTTTCTTTAGTGGTAATTGGGGCGTTTATGCGCAAGACCCTGATACCGCTAACCATCTCTTTGGCACCTCTGAAGGTGCAGGTTCAGCCATCTTAACTTTCCTCGGCGGTTTCCATCCTCAAACGGAATCTCTGTGGTTGACCGATATGGCCCACCACCATCTCGCGATCGCGGTACTCTTCATTGTTGCCGGTCATATGTATCGCACCAACTTTGGAATTGGTCACAGCATTCGTGAAATGCTCGATTCCAAGAAAGGTTTGGTTGGGGGTCAAAGCGAAGGGCAATTTAACCTGCCTCACCAAGGACTGTATGACACCCTCAATAACTCCTTACACTTCCAGCTCGCGTTAGCCCTGGCAGCGTTAGGAACGGTGACTTCCTTGGTCGCGCAGCATATGTATTCCCTACCACCTTATGCCTTTATCGCGCGGGATTACACCACTCAAGCTGCCCTTTATACCCACCACCAGTACATTGCTGGTTTCATTATGGTCGGTGCATTTGCTCACGGGGCAATCTTCCTCATCCGTGACTACGATCCCGAACAAAATAAAGGAAACGTGCTCGATCGCGTTCTCCAACATAAAGAGGCAATTATTTCTCACTTAAGCTGGGTTTCCCTGTTCTTAGGGTTCCACACCTTAGGACTTTATGTTCACAACGATGTCGTTGTTGCATTTGGTACACCTGAGAAGCAAATTCTCATTGAGCCGGTATTTGCTCAGTTTGTTCAAGCCTCTCACGGCAAAATGCTCTATGGCATGGATGTCCTATTATCCAACAGCGATAGCATTGCCACGACGGCTTGGCCCAATTATGGTAACGTCTGGTTAGACGGTTGGATGCAAGCGATTAACAGTGGGGATAACTCCTTGTTCCTCACCATTGGACCGGGCGACTTCTTAGTCCACCACGCGATCGCGCTCGGACTGCACACCACCACCTTAATTCTGGTGAAAGGTGCTTTAGATGCCCGCGGTTCCAAACTCATGCCCGACAAAAAAGACTTCGGTTACAGCTTCCCCTGTGACGGTCCCGGTCGTGGCGGTACTTGCGACATCTCGGCTTGGGATGCGTTCTATTTGGCCGTCTTCTGGATGTTGAATACCATTGGTTGGGTTACCTTCTACTGGCACTGGAAACATCTCGGGATCTGGCAAGGAAACGTTGCTCAGTTCAACGAATCGTCCACCTATCTTATGGGCTGGCTGCGCGATTATCTGTGGCTCAACTCTGCCCAGTTAATCAACGGCTACAACACCTTTGGCATGAATAACCTGTCTGTCTGGGCATGGATGTTCCTCTTCGGACACCTAGTTTGGGCAACTGGCTTCATGTTCCTCATTTCCTGGCGTGGTTACTGGCAAGAACTGATTGAAACAATTGTTTGGGCACACGAGCGGACTCCTCTGGCGAACTTGGTTCGTTGGAAAGACAAGCCCGTTGCGCTCTCCATTGTGCAAGCGCGTTTAGTGGGATTAGCTCACTTTGCAGTCGGCTATATCCTGACTTATGCCGCCTTCCTCATCGCTTCAACCTCATCGTTGTTTGGTTGACGTGAGGTTGCAATCATCTCGCTAGTTTTTAGCTAGAGATAAGGAAAAATCCCCTACCGAAGTGGTGGGGGATTTATTATTTTTGTCAAAATTGAGATCGTCGTAGGATCTTCGCTTTTCTTGCTAAATTGGGATAAATGCGATGGCGCAGGATAACCTTGCTTATGAGCTACACTACGGAAGAACTGATTGAGATTTTAGATCAAGAGTTACAGGCAACCTGGCAAGGAAAACGGGTTTTATTTTCTTCTTCAGATCGTCTCAATAACCCAGTCTTAGCCAAAGCAATTGGCACAGAGAAGTTAAGTAAAGTCTTTGCCTATCGCGATTTCCGAGCGCAAATTCATGAATACCAGCGCCAACATCAAGTTTCAGGGCTCGTGTGGCGGTTGTGTCGCTTTAATGGCTATGAAGTCGAGTGTCCTGAACTTCATAACCAACTGATTGCAATCCCAGAAGATAAAGAAACTTTAAAAGCCGTTAAACCGAGAATTTTTGAATTTTGGCAAAACGCAACGCAGAACTTAAACCTATGGGCTGAGGGGAATCCTCCGACACCGATTGATGCAGAAACTGTCGCTGAACAAGTGGCAGCAACAGAATGGTTAGAAGTGGAAACAACGCGCGAAGAATTAATTTTGAATCTTTGCTGGGGGAATCCCAAAGAATGTCATTATCAATGGGCATTGCCCCATTCTGGGCGCGATCGCGTTATTGCCACAGCCCAAAACCAACCCTCTCAACTTTACCAGTAGATGAGACCACCACTCCGATCAATTATTAAAATCTCTAGCAATACTGTTAATAATCATAAAGTTGTTAAAATTTTCTTAGTTAGTTATTAAGCAAAGTAACAATGAACAATACAATTACTCTCTCTCCAGAATTTGCGATCGCGGGACAAGTTACCCCAGAACAACTGCAACGTGCTAAAGAAGCCGGATATCAAGCGGTCGTTAATTTACGGATGCCTGGAGAACAAGGATTTTTAGATCATCAAGAGACAGCTCAAGAAATGGGCTTACATTATGTCCATATTCCTGTCTCTCCCAATGAAATCAGTCAAGTGGCCGATCAGGTGGTGAATCAACTCGACGAACTCCCCAAACCTACTCTCGTTCATTGTGGGAGTGCCCTCCGTGCTGGGGTCATGGTCTTAGCCTATCGCGGTCTTCGGGAAGGAAAGACAGCAGAAGAAGTATTAAATGAAGCCAGACAAGCTGGATTTACGATGCTCGATAGTAAGCCGCCCCTCAAACAGTTTGTTGAAGACTACATTGCACAAAACCGTTAACTGGAAGTTTCTGGGTCACGATTGATGATTTGACAAGACTGACACAAGCCAAAAAACTCTAGGCTGTGGTAAAAAACTTGGAACTGATGGGAGGTTTCTAATTTCTGTTCCAACTCATGGACCGGACATTCCGTAATGGGAACCGACTGACCGCAATTGAGACAAGTGAGATAGTGTTGGTCATGTTCGATTGATTCGTAGAGCGATTCTCCGGTCGGAAGGGTGCGGGCTTGTACCGCCCCTTCTAATTTTAGGGCTTCAAGGGCGCGATACACTGTAGCCAGCCCAAGTGGTTGTTCACGTTGACGCAGTTCGACATAGATTTGTTGAGCAGAAAGGGCAGAATTCAACTGCTGGAGGAGATTGAGAATGCGTTTTTGGGAACGATTACGCTGGGCAGTCATTAGAGTTAATTAATTTGCGGTTTTACCAACGAGCAGGGTTAGATGCTTTCATAAATAAAGGGCATCAGCACTGATGCTTAAACTAAGCATACATCGATCAGGATGTTGTACTCTAGGAATGCGGTGCTTAGAGAAAAAAACTGTGAGTCAACAAACCTATAAAGCCCAGATCTATGTTACCTTGCGTCCATCAGTTCTTGATCCAGCAGGGACAGCCGTTGCCTCTGGCTTACAACAGCACGGTTATACTGGCGTGGAAACCGTCAGAATTGGCAAGTATATTGAGTTAACCGTTACAACCGAGAGTGAAGCCTTAGCGCGCCAACAAGTGGATGAGATGTGCGATCAGTTATTAGCCAATCCTGTCATTGAAAATTATTCGTTTGAGTTGCATCAGTTAGCGACAACTGTGGGAGGATAAGAATGAAATTTGGAGTGGTGGTCTTTCCCGGATCGAACTGCGATCGCGATGTTGCTTATGTAACCCAAGATTTGTTAGGGCAACCGACGAGATTGATTTGGCATCAGGAAACCGACATTTCTGATCTTGATGTCATGATTATTCCGGGCGGATTTAGTTATGGGGATTATTTACGCTGTGGCGCGATCGCGCAATTTTCTCCCATTATGAAAGCGGTACAAGAGCATGCCGCTAAAGGAAAACCCGTCCTTGGCATCTGCAATGGCTTTCAGATCTTAACCGAAGTGGGCTTACTGCCTGGGGCACTGATTCGCAATCAAGAGTTACATTTTGTCTGCGATCGCGTGCCCTTAAAAATAGAAAATACGCAATCAATTTGGACCGGAAACTATCCTGAAAAAGCCGTGATCACCCTGCCCATTGCCCATGGTGAAGGGCGATACTTTGCTGATGCTGACACCTTAACGTCTTTAGAAGATAATGGACAAGTGCTCTTCCGTTACTGTAGTTCTCAAGGCAAAGTCAACGAGGCAAGTAACCCAAACGGTTCACTCCATAATATTGCCGGCATTACCAATCAAAAGGGGAATGTTTTAGGAATGATGCCTCACCCGGAACGAGCATCTGATCCCGTGCTGGGCGCAACGGATGGCTTTCATTTATTTCAAGGATTATTGAAAGAAACAGTGATGGTTTAAGCCGACCTAAAATTGTCCTTTTGCTTGCGGACGGGAACGAACGATCTCTACCATTATCCCTCAAGCTTTAAGCCAGTCAAATATCTCTTCTACCGTAAGTTGAACGGCTTGAGCAAATTCTGGTACTGGCAAGACTAGATCAGGGTGATCAAGGATCTGATAAGAAATCGCCCGATGACAAAATATCGTTGATATCTAAACTTAAAGCAGATTTCAATTATGCAAGCTTTGTGCTTTTAATCTGCATGATTGGGATTAAGACAATAACCTGCTCGTTTTTGGTTATCGACTACTGCTTTTTCAGGGTTTGGGAGTTATCAAGCAGATTAAAGAAGCGATCACCTATAGATCACATATACGCCCCCTCATCCCGTCCACAAACCATGATTCGCGCTCTACAAGGCGTGCTACGTTAAAATAATCGTGTCCCAATCCTAAAAACGATTCCATGAGTGCACTCACATTGAATCTTTCTTCTCTAGTTGATAGCATTAGCGAGCGCCAGTTAGAAGCTCTTGCCCGCGACAATCCCGATGCTCGATTGGAAACAGATAGTCAAGGTCATTTAATTTTTATGTCTCCAACGGGTGGTGAAACTGGTAATCGCAATGGCGAACTGTTTTTTCAAATTAAACTTTGGAATAAACAAAGCAAATTGGGTCAAGTTTTTGATTCTTCTACTGGTTTCAAGTTATCCAATGGTGCAGTTCGTTCTCCTGATGTTAGCTGGGTCGCGAATTCTAAATGGAACAGTTTAACCAAACAACAAAAAAGAAAATTTGTCCCTCTCGATCCTGATTTTGTTCTCGAACTGATGAGTCCCACTGACGATCTCGATGAGTTGCAAAATAAAATGAAAGAGTACATAAACTGTGGAGTAAACTTAGGTTGGTTAATTAATCCCGATGATAGACAAGTAGAAATTTACCGCCCGGTGAAAAAGAAAGAAGTATTAAATAATCCTTTGACTCTCTCAGGTGAGGATATTCTGTCTGGATTGGTTGTAGATTTATCCGAAATTTTTGATTGATCGAATTGGCGTCTCGCGAAGCTGTTTTCTTTGAGATTGTTCTTGTTCAGTTCTGTGTGGAGACCGAGAGTTAATCGGTAAACCAGTGAAGAAACATGGAAGAATAGAAAAAAGTCTTTTTCGTTTGGCTTCCAATCAATCCCTTCCTTTTTCTTCTTAAGATTTTATTCACAAACAGTCTCTAAAGAGTGCGATTATGTTTCCAGGTAAAGATATGATCACGCTCTCTTTTAAAATCACTTGGATTACATTTTCTTTATAGAACTAATCCTAGCAGCGATCGCGCGTCGTCTCTTAAATTTGATTCTGATTCTATCTTAATCTGGTGAAAGAGAAGCTTGAAATCGGGGGCGCGATCGCGCTTCCTCCCACCTTGATCGCGCTCTCCAATGCAATAGAATTGATTTGATTCAAGCCGCGATTAGGCTAAGCCTATGCTTCGCAAACGCCCTAGCCAAAGAATTCCTCGAAATCTCCGTTAGATAGCAACTTCTAAAAATGAAGAGCTGGCTGTTGGGATTGGAATTTCATAGCCCTCTTCTTTCATCCCTTCGAGATGAAACTGTATCGCTTCTTTCATATTCTCTTTCACTTCCTCGATTGTTGTACCTGTGGAGATGCAGCCTAGCAAATCTGGAGAATAGGCGGAATATCCCGTTGATGTTTTTTCAATTACAATTAAATATCTGTTCATTTTGAACAACCTACGTCTTATTTATTTTTTGATTCCAGCTTGTTTTAAGATACTATTCTCAGTTCCAGGAGCGATATCGTCGTTAGCCTTACCTGGGATAGTGACTAAGCCCCGTTTAGTCGGATGTTTATACTGACGATGACTGCATTTAGTTCTGGCAAGTTGCCACCCATCATTTTCAATAAGGCGGATGATCTCTTTAACTTTCATTTGTTTCTGGTGATGCTAACTAAGGGCAAATAACGATTCGAGAACCACCTTATTCTGTTTCATAGTAGCTTATTGGAAACTAGAATTTGCGCGATCGCGCTTTCCTCACTCGATCAAATTGAAGATTCGCTGCACGGAGCGCGATCGCCTTTGAAGTGATATGGTTGAGGTAGTGATTAATGACGATAATATGGAACGCTTAGAACTTATAGAATGGATTGTCAGCCACCTTCACAAGCTGGATAATGAATCTTTACAGGATTTACTTTTAGACTTAGAGCAGGATAATATTACTGATGAGAATCTTGATCTGGTTACTTATGGAGCGAATGATACCGAGCATTTGCTGAGTAGTTCTCGGAATGCGGAAATGTTGCAGGAAGCAATGAGAGAACTACAAGATCGGGAATTATTAACAAGAGACTCAAATCAAAATGTTGCTTAGCTTTCGGCAACAAGCGTGGGAAGATTATCTCTACTGGTTCAGTAATGACAGAAAGATGTGCAAGCGAATTCATGAGTTGATTGAAGATACATTACGCCACTCTTTTACAGGAAAAGGAAAACCAGAACCGTTGAAGGGGAATTTACAGGGATTTTGGTCTCGACGGATCAATCAAGAACATCGTATGGTTTACGCAGTAACCGAGGAAGCAATCATTTTAATTCAGCTTCGATATCATTACTAACAATCGCGTTCTCTGATGCTATGGAATTAATTGAAACAGCGATGCCTTCGGCTCGGTCTGCAACCTACGCGCCTCCTCCCTAACCGATCGCGTTCTCTTCAGCCACAGAGAATTGAATCAAACGAGGCTTTACGCTTCTCGTTAAAATATCAATAAATGTCAATACACTTCATTCGGTTAGAGTCACCAATATGGATTTTTACACGGTTGTTTTGCGTCCAAGTCAAAAGTATTGGGTTGCTTTATGCCTTGAAAATGGAATTGTCGGACAAGGGAATACCCAAGATCAGGCAATTGCCAAGTTAAAAGAAGCAATCGAGTCGTTCCAAGAAATTTATGAGTCTCAACCTAGTATTTATAACAATCCCATTTCAATCAAGGAATTACACGAATTTTTAACCTTGGAGTCAAAAGAACCTGTCTTAGAGTCTTACGAATTTAGAGCGGTTTATGCCTAAGAATGTCCCTTCATTAAAGCCACAACAACTAATTCGACTCTTGAAGAAGGCAGGATGCAGTTTTTATCGTGAAGGAAAAGGAGATCACAGTCTTTATACTCGCGTAGTGGAAGGTAAAACCAAAATCGTCCCAATTGATATGGGAGCCAAAGAAATGTCCCCTGCTTATGTCCTACGGATTTTTCGTCAATTTGGATTGACCGATGAGGAGATTGAAGACTTGCTGAAATAGGAAATATTAATCGTTCAAAAGAGCGCGATCGCGCCTCCCCCTACTCGATCGCGTTCTTAAGTGTCATAGAATTGAAGCAAACAGCGATCGCGCCTTCCCCCGCCCGATCGCGCTTCCTCCCCACTGATCGCGCTCTCATAAGAACAGAATTGAGTTAAACAGTGATTAGGTTACGCCTCTGCTTTGAAACACCTTATTGAGTTTGAGATAAAAACCTATACATCTAACGGTGAAGTGCAGCGGCGGCAAATAACCTCAAACTTTTAACGACAACTTCTGTTCCGTCCGCTGCCACGCAGTGTTGGGCTATGCCGAAATTATGTATGAGGCCATCTAAACGAAAAACAATTATCATAATAAGTTGACTTTAAATATGCTAAGTCGGTTTCCCAATCTTGAATAGCTTTACCAAAATTTTTATCATTACGACGCTTTGCATTACGAGTAAATGCCGCGATAGATTCAGCCAACTTTTGCAATCTCTGAGCAGTCTTAGGTTCACCCCACTCATTTAGATACTCATAATTATTCATGGGTATTAGTGGACGTAGGAAAATAGAGTCCAGAATTTCTAATCGCTCACTTTGGTTCAATCCATGAATACCAACTTTGTACCCATAATGTCGTAGTAATCCTTCTTCATATTTAAATGCATCATTTGGCAAGTTTTGCGAACCGATATTAGCCGTTGTAGTCGGCCAAACAAATTGTGTACTCTCCAATTGGGCTAATCTTTTGGAAATCTTCTCACGCAACCTATGTGCCCTTATGCGAGAACGAAAGCCTAGTTCATAATAAATTTCTTTTAGAACGTCCACGCTACTCCAATTGGAATCGGCAGTTTTCTCCAGGTCATTTGTAGAGTAACTAATATATATACGCTCTAGAGTTCTCGAAGTATTGCCAGAAGATTTAGGCTTGATTTTTGCTGAGGATGGGGGAGTGTTATAGCTTGCCTCATTCGGAGAAACAATACTTATATTTTTTATACGTTCAACTGAAAATACTCTCTTTGACTTCCTTAAGTGACAGTAAGCTTCTAAACATAAAGTTTCTCCTATAGTCTGGAATTGAACTGGTGTGACTGTACGATGGCTCTTTGACCCATAACGGTTCTCATAGTCAAACTGTGCTTTCTGGCTACTCTGAATTGCCCATTCAAGTAATTCAACCTGCTGTTTTGTAGATTTATGATCAGGTTGCCTATTCTTTTCTTCATGTTTTGGAGAAGAAGAAGAAAGTTGAGACTGAGTATTAGTTGATGCAGGTGGCGAAATTGATAAATTTTTATCTAATCCAGTATTACTTGCTTTCTCCTTCCTATCAATTTTCTGTTCAATCGTTGTCGTCAGGTAATATCCCACAATGGCTATCGCTAACAAAATCCAGAAAAGCGGTGTGGATAAGAGAGTTAGGAGAACTTGCACATGCAGGAAGGGATTGAATATTTGAACCCACCCTTGACGTAAATAAGACCACTCAATATAGAGAAAAAGAATACCGTTTCCGACGTAACCTATAACCCAAAGAGCTGAAAAGAAGAATTGTAATAGCCTCATGTTCTTATTGTTCAGAGCAACCAGTACAAAAAAGCCAGTCTCGTCAAATCTAAAGACCTACCCTTTTACTATTTTCTTGCCTCAGGACATATATCCGCAATTTTTGTGAAGGATTGCTTAACGGATGAGCGTAAGCTGGTTCGTTTCAATTGATGCACCCAAACAGATTTGTTGATATCTCCTCTGAGTACTTTTGCAGCCCAACCATTTATTATACCGACATTTTCTGTATAGTCAATCCCTGTAGGACAAAAAACAGAAATTTTCCGTATAACCCCCCTATAGAGAATATTATCCCGAAATTTTTCGTATATTTTTGGATGACAGCTATAATTTTTCGTGACAGCATACTCCATACTCATATTATCCAGAAAAATTCTGAATATCCCCCGATGGACAAACCCCCTAAAAAACTCCTTGAACAAGTCCGTGATGTCATTCGTTTGAAGCATTACTCTTATAAAACAGAAAAAAGTTATATTAACTGGATTAAACGCTATATTTTATTCCATAAAAAACGCCACCCACGAGAAATGGGTGGCAAAGAAATTGAAGAATTTTTAACTTATCTGGCTGTTGAAGAAAATGTTGCTGCCTCCACTCAAAATCAGGCTTTAAGTGCTATTCTATTTCTCTATAAGGACAAACGTAGAGGAAAAGCAATGGCGTAGCAGTGGCAATTTTGGATCGATGGCAGATACATATTAAACGAGATCGTGCCATCAACCCTAATTAATTATGTATTACTTCACTCAAGGCTTCCTGAAGAACTTCATCACTGACCCCATGACGTTTCAAACTTTCAACCAAAGCCGAAACCGTATCATTCTCCAAACGTTCCAAGTCAGCACGCAACCCTTGACCAATGTAAGCACGAGCCAGAGGTT
>JAAANX010000162.1 GCA_009909085.1 Cyanobacteria bacterium GSL.Bin1
CTAGAGAAACATCTGGAAGTGTTTACTCGCTAACCGCTCATGGCTCTATTCGCAGCTACGGGGAGGTGATCTCTCCCCAATCCCCCACCTCACGAAGTAGGTGGGGGTCATTGAAGGACAATGCGCGTAACATCAGTTTCAAATTGAGCAATCCGGAGTTCTTTGACTAATCCTGAATACTGTTGGTGGACAGGTTTTGCTTTCCAGGTCGTTTCCGGTAAATCGATGACAATGCGAGTTGGGTTTTGGAGGAGGAAAGAATCAGGCGCGATCGCGCGATCTGTGGTAAATCGCAGTTCGTAAGTTTCGGGATTAAAGCGCCACTGAGAAAGCGCAATCGCTTCCAAGTCATTGCCAATCAATAACCCGCCTCCGCCCACCCCTGCGAAAGTGCAGAGTAGAGAAATGACGGGAGAAAATTGATGGAGATTAATGTCAGGCGCTAAACCCATCAGCTATTACCAATACATGTGAAAGGGATCACTTTATATTGTGCCACATTTTTCTAAACATTGAAAGTCCATAACACTGGATTTTCGTCTAGGTAATCGGTAACATGCCGCCCAATTTGATCAATCTCTGTTAATTCTGTATCGGAAAGCGTAATCGCTGCGGCTTGAACATTTCCCAAGACTTGCTGGGCATTTCTCGCCCCCGCGATCGCGCAGGTATTGGGTTGGGCAATTAACCAAGCGAGTGCGAGTTGGGCTAAGGTACACTCCTTTCGTTCAGCAATAGGACGTAATTGTTCTACGGCTTGCAGGGCGCGGTCATAGTTTTCCCCTTGAAAAAGTTTATTTTTAGCGCGATGATCGCCTTCTTCAAACTGATGGTTGGGTCCAAATTTTCCCGTCAATAGCCCTTGGGCAAGAGAAGAATAAGCAAGAACGGTGATCTTTTGTTCCACACAGTAAGGAATCAATTCTTTTTCTGCTTGTCGCCAAAACAGAGAATAAGGGGGTTGCACACTGTCAATTGGTCCGTACTGCTGTGCTTGGGCTACTTGTTCCCGAGAAAAATTAGAAACTCCAATCGCTCGGATTTTGCCCTCACGTTTCAACGCATTGAGTGCTTGCATTGTTTCTTCAATTGGGACAATTTCGCTATTAAAAGAACCACTGGGCCAATGGATTTGATATAAATCCAGGTAATCCGTCTGTAAATTTTTCAGAGAACGATCACAAGCGGCGATCACTTGCTCGTATTGTAAGTGAGTGGGGAAGACTTTACTTGCCAATTGCACCTCTTCTCTGACATCAGAAATTGCCTGGGCGACAATTTGTTCGGAATGACCTTCTCCATAAATTTCAGCAGTATCAATGGTCGTAATGCCAGCCTCAAATCCTGCTCGAATCGCTTTGATGGTTTCTGTGTCCTCAATCCCCGTCCACATAGCTTTTCCGGCTTGCCAGGTTCCCATCAAAATCGGGGTAATTTTAACATCTGAGTGTCCTAATGGTCGCGCTTGCATGATCGCTCCTTTTCAATCAACTGTAACAACTATTCGGTGTTATTTTTAGAGCCAATAAACACTTGATAAGCCACGTACCCTAAAGCACCAATAATCGCTAAGGTTAGCACCGATGTAATCAGTTGAAAAACTGTCTTGAGGAGGGAAAGACTAATTCCCACTGCAACTGCACCAACAATGACTTTCCCCAAAATCGGCAGTTGATCGAACCAGCGACGGACTTGTAATGCGATTCCTTGAACCCGACGGGAAAATTGACCGGATTCTGAACCCACCGGAGAAGAGGGAGACACCGAATCTTGTTGCGTTGTCTGGTCCTGTTGTTGACTACTGGCATTCACTTCGGCTTCTAACTCTTGGAGTCGTTTTTCCCAGTCAGTTGGAGAATTTGGTTGATTCATATGGCTTGCTTCTTGTAATAATGGACAGCTAATAAAGATGAACAGAACAGCGAAAGAAGTGGGAAACTTGCGGGATAATATAAATAGAACTACCCACAGCGGTTTATTCATGCTTGCGATGAAACGCCAAAACCACACCCTCTTTCTCATCACTGCCCTTGCCACTATTTTATTCGGTTTAACCGCAACTCGCTTGCTTGCGGAGACAATCACAGTCAGTGGGAACTTTTCTGGACCGATGACCACTCAGGGTCAATCGGGAGGGGGAGTTAACAGTAATGATTGTGGCTTTGTTCCCAGTAACCCACAGGAAATGATTCGGGTAACCGAAAAGATTAACTATTTGCGCTTGAGTGTGGAAAGTGGAACCGGCAATCCGACTTTACTGATTGATGGTCCGGATGGGCGCTTTTGTCTGTTAGCCGATTCTGGCAATAATCCTTCTCTGTCTGGGATTTGGATGCCGGGAGAGTATAAAGTTTATGTGGGGGATGAACAAGGACAAAGCCATGAATATACCCTTCGTCTTTCTACCCAACGATAACTTAAAAAATTGGATCGGGAAAACGCATCACAATTCTAAAAATGAAATTAAATTCTTTCGAGAGAGATGTTGATCAGATAATGTACGTTAAGGTGGTAAGAGAAGATAAGGGTTACTGCTAAATTTCTTTCCAGTTAAGAAAGCTTCCATAAAGGAGTCAAAAATTATGAGTAATATCGAAGAACAAATTGAAAAACAGCGTCAAGAAGCACGTGACGTTTGTGGCAGCGAAGGGACTGAATCTCAAGACTGTGCAGTTGCCTGGGATACAGTAGAAGAATTACAAGCCGAGTACTCTCACCAACGTTCAGAAAAACCCAAGAAAACCTCTTTAGAGCAATACTGCGATGAAAATCCCGAAGCAGCAGAATGTCGCGTGTATGATGACTAGTTTCTAGATTAGCAAAATCATAGTTACTAAACAGTAGGAGTTCTCGCTTCTACTGCTTTTTTTATCGAAACCGTGTTAGAGGGGAACCGAAAGGTATAGCAGTACGCAACGAGGTTAGGACATTTTGTTTGGGTGGTCGTGTGACAGTATCAGTCTTTAAAGCCATCACTTTATGTCCTAACGTGAATCCGTAGCGCTATATGATATCGCGCTAACCACGGAAATAGATTTTTTAGCTTTAGAAAAGTTTTTAGATTTTTGCCATGCCTTCCCGTTTTGAGCGTATCCCTGCTAGTTCAATTAAGGGTGAATTAGAGCAACTGATTCAACAAGCTACCCAGAAAGAACCTCTCTTGGCAGAACGTTTGCGTTGGTTTGCCCGTTGGATTAAAGATAAAAAAGCGGGTTTGCTTCAATCGAAACGCTATGTCATGGACTTCCTCATTGAACTAATTGTGGATTCACAAGTTTGGCTAGCATTCAAAGCAATTCCTCCAGAACAAAAAGAATTGTTTTGGCAAGAAGCCGCTATGTCATCCCCAGAAAGGTTTTGGTATGAAACGCTTTTTCCACGATGGTTTAGTGAATCAGATCCGAAAATGACCACTTGGACAAAAAGAATGATGGCAGAAGATTTTGGTCAAGCGGATGCTGAAGTGTTAAAGCGATTTCTCACGGCGGTCGAAAGTCAGGGAGGAAATACTTTTACCTGTTATATTCTGGACTTGGCGATGGCAACTGATTTATTAGTCAGCGGTTCTTTTAATCACCCTCTTGCTATTCAGATTACTACCCAAAGTGCTACATGGAGTGAAGACAAACAAACATTTTGGCATCAGACTCTTCTCTATTGGAAGATTGAGCGGGGGATTTTTCTGAGCTATAATCCTCAAAATTCAATTGATGAAATGGCTAAATTACTTCTACAGTACAGTGACTCTCTTTCTCGCAATTGTTACAATTCTATCTAAGAAGCGTGGAGATGAAATCAAATGAGTGTTGAGCAAACCATTTTGCAGGAAACCAGTGCCTTAGACAGTGCGCTCTCTAAACTCAAAGCTGCCCGAAAATACCGTCGTGACAAACGAACTTACGGTGCGGAACGAGTGGAACACTATGTTTCAGATGTGGAAGGGGATTGGCTAGAAAATTGGTCAGTGCCTGATGAGTACCCTCAGGGCAAATCACCAGTTTCTGGTTCATCTTCATAAGAGGGAATCGCATTTTTGAGAGTGGATCAGCGACCAAAATTGTCCCCAAGATAATATTGGCGAACTAAGGGATCACTGTAAAGTTCTTGCGCTTTGCCAGAAGCAAGAATGCCGCCATCGCTCATGATATAGGCACGATCCGTAATTTCTAACGTTTCTCGTACATTATGATCTGTAATCAAAATTCCCATATTTTGAGAGCGAAGTTGATCAATTAAGGTTTGTAATTCGGAAACGGCAATGGGGTCAACACCGGCAAACGGTTCATCCAGTAAAAGAAATTGCGGTCCTTTCTCTCCCACGGCTAAGGCACGGGCTAACTCGGTGCGTCGCCTTTCTCCTCCTGAAATTCGGCTTCCTTCAGTATTGGCAATCGGTTCTAAACGAAATTCTTCTAACAATTGTTGCAACCGTTGCTTCCTCAGCCGTAGCGAAAACTTGTTTTCTTCTAAAGCTAAGCGTAAATTATCAGCAACCGTTAGATAGCGAAAGATACTCGGTTGTTGGGGAAGATACCCAATCCCAAGGCGCGATCGCTGATCAATGGCTAACGCCGTAATATTGTGCTCTCCGAGCCAGACACTCCCTTGATCCGGTTTCACTAACCCCGTGGCAATATAGAAGGTGGTGGTTTTTCCCGCTCCATTGGGCCCCAATAAGCCGACAATTTCCCCTGGAGAGACCCTGACACTAACGCGGCTAACGATGGTCAATTTGCCATAGGACTTATGAATATTTTTTAGGACTAAACTCACGTTGCACCTACTGTGGAGAGGAAGTGGCATTGTTTTGAGGTGGCGGAACCACATAGGTGGAGGTGACTTGTTGTTCCCCTTTCGGCGTTGCGACAAATCGTCCTTCTTCTAATAAATAAGTCACTTTTTCCGCACGAATGCTATTTTCTCCTTGCAACACATACACATCTCCCGTTAAAACGAGACGACGTTCACTACGAAAATATTGGGCTTGGGCTGATGTTGCTTGTAACTGTTGGGCGGGATAATTAATCTGAACATTCCCTCGCGCTGTAATCACGCCAGTTTCAGAATTGGCTTCTTGCACATCAGAACGGACCGTCATCGTATTCTCCGCACTGCCATTACCCGACTGCGCAAACGCTCTGGGCTGGAACAGCGTCATGAGCCCCAAAAGAGTCAGGGTAAGCAAGCTTTGGGTCAGCGGAGAAAACAATCTTTTCTCAAGCATAATCGGGTGGAGGTTGTGATCAATCTTTCTTTATTCCCTAGAGTACCCCAAAGCAGGATCAGCTGAACAACGCCTGATGCCAATGGCGCGATCGCCCACCCCAGTGTCGAGCGACCCTCCCTGAACAACGAGCAAACGCTAATGATAACATAAGTAGCAGATATAAAAGAAATTAACATCAGGTAATAACTGTCCTTCAATCAGTCCTCCCCTAACTATGGTCTTAAAAAAACTCTTCGGCGATCCCAACCAACGGAAGCTCAAAAAACTCCAACCCATCGTTACAGAAGTTAATCTCTATGAGGAAGATATTCAAGCCCTCTCCGATGAGGAGTTAAGAGGAAAAACCCAAGCATTTAAAGAGAAATTGGCGCAAGCCAAAAATGAAAACGAAGAAGACGAAATTATTGAAGAAATTTTACCGGAAGCCTTTGCGGTTGTCCGGGAAGCTGCCCGCCGCGTCCTGGGTTTGCGTCACTACGATGTGCAAATTTTGGGGGGTATTGTGCTTCACAGTGGGGAAATTGCAGAGATGAAAACAGGGGAAGGGAAAACCCTCGTGGCAACCCTGCCCTGTTATCTCAACGCCCTCACTGGCAAAGGGGTTCATGTGGTCACTGTCAATGATTATCTGGCCCGTCGGGACTCAGAATGGATGGGACAAGTCCATCGTTTCTTGGGTTTGAGCGTGGGGTTAATTCAACAGGGGATGTCTCCTCGCGAACGGCAAAATAATTATGCTTGTGATATTACCTATACCACCAACAGTGAACTTGGCTTTGACTATCTCCGCGATAATATGGCGACCTCTCTCGAAGAGGTGGTGCAGCGTCCGTTTAACTATTGCATCATTGACGAGGTGGACTCGGTATTAATTGATGAAGCGAGAACGCCGCTGATTATCTCGGGTCAAGTGGAACGTCCGACGGAGAAATATATTCGGGCTTCGCAGGTTGCAAGGGAGTTAAAGCGCGATCGCGAGGGGGAATTAAAAACGGAAGAAGCAATGGCATTGGAAGAAGCTGAGGCGGGAAAAGAAGCGCATTATGAAGTGGATGAAAAGGCAAAAAGCGTTCTCTTAACCGATGAGGGGTTTGCCAGAGCAGAAGAACTCTTAGGCGTTAGCGATCTCTATGATCCTGAAGATCCCTGGGCACACTATATCTTCAATGCCATTAAGGCTAAAGAATTATTTATCAAAGATGTTAATTATATTGTCCGTAATGGCGAAGTGGTTATTGTTGATGAATTTACGGGACGGGTAATGCCCGGTCGTCGTTGGAGTGATGGGCTACACCAAGCCATTGAAGCCAAAGAAGGGGTGGAAATTCAAAAAGAAACCCAAACCCTGGCCAGTATTACCTATCAAAACTTTTTCTTGCTATATCCCAAACTCTCTGGGATGACCGGAACGGCGAAAACGGAAGAGGCGGAATTTGAGAAAATTTATAATCTCCAAGTGACGATTATTCCCACTAATTTACCCCTTGCCCGTAAAGATTTAGCAGATTCCGTTTATAAAAACGAACGAGGGAAATGGAAATCGGTGGCAGATGAGTGTCAAGAAAAGCACGAACAAGGAAGACCCGTATTGGTGGGAACCACCAGTGTGGAAAAATCAGAACTCCTCTCCAAGTTATTAGAAGAACGAGACCTCCCCTTCAATGTTCTTAATGCCCGCCCGGAAAACGTGGAACGGGAATCGGAAATTATTGCGCAAGCGGGACGCAAAGGGGCAATTACTATTGCCACGAACATGGCAGGACGCGGAACCGACATTATTTTAGGGGGGAACCCCGATTACATGGCGCGGTTAAAGCTACGGGAATATTTCATGCCGAAAGTTGTGATTCCGGAAGAGGATGATGAGTTGGCAGTGAGTGTTCCCAATGGTAAAAAGCGCAGTGGCGGACAAGGCTTTGGTAAAGATCAGAAGAAAAAAGTGAAGACCTGGCGGGCGTCTCCGCAAATTTTCCCCACGGAACTCTCGAAAGAAACGGAGAAGAAACTGAAAGAAGCCGTGGATTATGCGGTTCAAGAGTATGGCTTGCAGAGTTTACCCGAATTAGACGCAGAAGAAAAAGTCGCGATCGCGGCAGAAAAAGCGCCCACCGATGATCCGGTGATTCAAAATCTGAGAACGGTCTATCGCGACATTTACGAAGAATACGAAGCCTACACCAGCAAGGAACATGATGAAGTGGTGGAACTTGGTGGCTTGCACGTGATTGGTACCGAACGCCATGAATCCCGTCGCATTGACAACCAACTGCGAGGACGCGCCGGACGACAAGGCGACCCCGGTTCCACTCGGTTCTTCCTCAGCTTAGAAGATAATTTACTCCGAATTTTCGGCGGCGATCGCGTTTCGGGAATGATGAATGCTTTCCGGGTGGAAGAAGATATGCCCATCGAATCAGGAATGCTCACCCGTTCTCTGGAAAATGCGCAACGGAAAGTAGAAACGTTCTACTACGATACCCGGAAGCAAATCTTTGAATATGACGAGGTGATGAACAATCAACGCAGGGCAATTTACGCGGAACGGCGACGAGTCTTAGAAGGAAAAGACCTCAAAGATCAGGTTCTTGAATATGCGCGCCGGACGATGGATGATATTGTCAATGCTTATGTCAACCCGGATCTGCCGCCAGAAGAGTGGGATTTAGAGTCGATGGTCGCCAAAACGAAAGAGTTTGTCTATCTCTTAGAGGATCTCGAACCCTCGCACATGGAAGATATGACCTTTGGTGAAATGCGCGCCTTCCTCCACGAAGAAATCCACAAAGCTTATGACATTAAAGAAGCAGAAGTGGAGAAACTGCAACCGGGCTTAATGCGGCAAGCGGAACGCTTCTTCATGCTGCAACAGATTGATACCCTCTGGCGAGAACACCTGCAAGCGATGGACTCCCTGCGGGAATCGGTGGGGTTACGCGGGTATGGACAGCGCGACCCCTTGGTTGAGTACAAGCAAGAGGGCTACGAGATGTTCCTGGAAATGATGATTGATATTCGCCGGAATGTTGTCTATTCTCTCTTCCAGTTCCAGCCACAAGTGCAGCAACCGCAAACGGTCTAGTTCAAAGCGATTAATGATCCCCCACTCCTGGAGTGGGGGTAGAGGGTTAGGGAATGAAAACCGCTTTTACAGTCTGATGTTGACTGTTTTCGCTTCTGTGTACTCTTCTAAGGCATATTCCCCGAGTTCACGACCCATCCCATGAGCAACGGTATGTGCTTTCGAGAGATCAGTGGTCTAGATCCCTGCTGCTAAGCCATAAATGGTTTTGTTGGCGCGCTCAATGAGTTCATCAAGGTCTTTAAATTGATTATGGAACTATAGCCAATTTCTTCAGCTACTTAATAGTGGTAAAGGATTTGATATCTGGACAGAGCATGATTTAGAACTTGCTTTAGAAGACGCTAAAACCTATGAGGATGTTCACTTAGATCCTCAAGATAGTTCTTTAGCCTTGCAACGGTTAACCAAGGCTTTAAAGGAAAAGATTTAATCCACTTCTCGGCTGTCACTTTTCGAGTTAAGAGAGTGAAAAATGAAAAGTCTAATCTCGACAAAGCAGTTAGGATAGAAGTTGCCTTGGATTTATTATTGCTTTCCCCATGACACAAAAAATTTGGATTACTCGTCATGGCAATCGCTATGATTTTGTGAATCCTGATTGGTTTCTTACTGCCGAGCTTCGCTACGATCCTCATCTTGCTGAAGATGGCATTGCACAAGCTCAAGAACTAGGACAAAGATTGCAATCAGAAAACATTGGTCATATTTTTTCCTCTCCTTTTCTTCGTACCGTTCAAACCGCCCATGAAGTGGCAACAATCTTAGATTTACCCGTGAAATTGGAAGCCGGATTGGGAGAATGGTTAAATCCCAATTGGATGGATCATGATCCAGATATTCGCTCTGGAGAAACCTTGGCTCAATACTATCCTCGAATCGATTTAAATTATCATTCACGGGTGGTTCCTCAATATCCAGAAACGGAGGAAGCTGTCATGGCAAGAACCGCAGCAACTGCACAAAAATTAGTAAGTGAATTTACTGGAGAGCTCTTATTTGTGGGTCATGGGGCTTCGGTTTTAGGAACAGCAGAAGGATTACTAGGAAAACCGCTCAATATTCGTGCTTCTTTTTGTTGTTTGACCCAATTAGTGCAAAATAATGGACATTGGGAGGTAGAACTCGCAGGCGATACATCTCATCTCTCAAATCCCGAGAAAACCATTCGCTTTCATTAGGAACACAAGTTATGACCTTACTCATTGCTGGTGATATCGGAGGAACAAAAACAATTTTGCGGCTGGTGGAAGTCACCAAGCAAGCCGTTGATTTCCAAACGCTGCAAGAAGTCACCTATCCCTCTCAGAATTACTCCGATTTAGTGCCAATGGTTCAAGAGTTTCTTGGGCAAACGGATGAGACCCCTGAAAAAGCCTGTTTCGCGATCGCGGGACCCGTGATGCAGCAAACCTCCCAACTCACTAATCTCAGTTGGTATCTCGACGCCACCCGCCTCCAAAAGGAATTAAATTTGAAAGCCGTCAGTCTCATTAATGATTTTGCAGCGGTCAGTTATGGCGTATTAGGAATCAAAGAGGAGGAAATCGAACCCTTACAATCTGTGCAACCGCAAAACGATGCGCCAATTGCGATCATTGGTGCGGGAACGGGGTTAGGAGAAGGCTTTTTAATTCCCCAAGGCGATGGCGATTATCAAATTTTTGGGACAGAAGGTGGACATGCTGACTTTGCCCCTCGTTCCCAGTTAGAATTCCAAATTCTAGACTATATTCGCCAGCAAAAACAGATCACTCGGGTTTCTGTTGAAAGAATTGTCTCTGGACAAGGGATTATCTCCATTTATCAAGCCTTAAGAGATCTTGACGTTCACCCAGAAAGTAAGACATCGGTGGTAGAAACGATTCGCAAATGGGAGAAACAGCAACCAACCGACCAAGATCCCGCTGCTGCGATTGCTCAAGCTTCATCAACGGATCGCCTTTGCCAGAAAACGATGGAACTCTTTATAGAAGCCTATGCCGCTGAAGCGGGAAACTTAGCCTTAAAGTTACTCCCTTATGGGGGACTTTATATCGCTGGCGGGATTGCTGCCAAAAACTTAGCTTGGATGAAAAGCGATCGTTTTCTCCAAATCTTTAAAGATAAAGGCAGAGTGAGCTCGATTTTAGATTCTGTTCCAATTCATGTTATTCTCAACCCCAAAGTGGGGCTAATCGGTTCGATTATGTATGGCTTGAATCAGTAATTTGCTGCTCTACACAGGAGTTCCTTGAGTCTTGACAGGTCGCTGTTCACTGAAAAAAAATGCTATCCTAGTAGGGCTAAAAAATGAAATTGAATTCGCACATCTAGGGCTTCGGGTGTTTCCAATTGGAAATTCCCCCTAGGTGGAGGATAAACCCGAACAGGAGAAGCAAATTTATGTCAGTCATTACCCTCCGAGAACTACTTGAATCCGGTGTTCACTTTGGACACCAAACCCGTCGTTGGCATCCTGCAATGCGCCCTTACATCTACACAGCACGGAATGGGGTGCATATCATTGACTTGGTGCAAACCGCACAGTTAATGGAAGAGGCTTATAGCTATCTGCAAGACACTTCTGCCAAAGGACAGAAAGTTTTATTTGTGGGAACCAAACGTCAAGCCGCAGGCATTATTGCCCAAGAAGCGAGTCGTTGTGGCGCTTTCTATGTCAATCAACGTTGGTTAGGGGGAATGCTGACCAACTGGGAAACCATTAAAACTCGTGTGGAACGTCTCAAAGAGTTAGAGCGTCTCAAGGAAAGTGGGGCAATGGCACGTCGTCCCAAAAAGGAAGCAGCCGTTTTAGGACGAGAACTGGAAAAACTGCAAAAATATCTCGGTGGCATTAAAATGATGCGTCGCCTTCCCGACATTGTTGTCATTGTGGATCAGCGTCGCGAACATAATGCAATCATGGAATGTCAAAAACTCGGCATCCCTATTATCTCGATGTTGGATACCAACTGTGACCCTGCTTTAGCCGATATTCCGATTCCAGCCAATGACGATGCGATTCGCTCCGTGAAATTAATTGTCGGGAAACTGGCTGACGCGATCTATGAAGGTCGTCACGGTCAAATCGATACGGAAACGGAAGGCAAGTATGATGAATTAGACGAAGGCATTGATACTTACCAAGAAGAAAGCGACGAAGAAGAAATGACCCCCGAAGCTGACTCCGAAATGGCTGCTGTTGGTGAGGGTGAAAATGAATAATCTCTGCTTCCTTGGTCAAGAAAAGCCCCTCTCTTTTTGATCGAATAACGGTGTTACACTGCTCAAAGAGATTAGTGGTTTCACCAGGAAAGAATCAAGAACCCAGCCTCCTCTTTGCGGGAGATTAAAGTAGAAACTTTCCTGATGCCAAGCCTCAGTCTTCAGTGCTGAGGCATTGGTCACTGTTTACTCAAATGACTTGTCTTGTAGAAAAGGAAAAAGGTTAGATGGCGGAAATATCAGCAAAACTGGTTAAAGACTTGCGCGAAAAAACTGGCGCAGGAATGATGGATTGTAAAAAAGCACTTTCTGAAAGTGACGGTGATTTAACCAAAGCGATGGAATGGTTGCGTCAAAAGGGCATCACTTCTGCAGAGAAAAAGCAAGGACGAGCAGCCAGTGAAGGCATTATTGACAGTTACATCCACACCGGGGGACGCATTGGTGTTTTGATTGAAGTGAACTGTGAAACTGATTTTGTTGCCCGTCGTGAAGAATTCCAAAACATCGTTCGTGATATTGCAATGCAGGTTGCAGCGTATGGCAACGTGGAATATGTTTCTATTAATGATGTCCCCAAAGAACTAGTTGAAAAAGAAAAAGCAATTGAGAGAGGGCGCGAAGATTTACAAGGGAAACCAGACAATATTAAAGATAAAATTGTTGAAGGACGAGTGGAAAAACGCCTGAAAGAACTCTCCTTGTTAGATCAACCCTTTGTCAAAGACCAAAGTATTACCGTTGATGAGTATATTAAACAAGGCATTGCAACCTTAGGAGAAAACATTCAAGTCAGACGCTTTGCTCGTTTTGTTTTGGGAGAAGAATCTGATACGGAAGAGCAGTCTTCAGAAGAATAAGCAATTTTCTAAAAACAGAATTGCTGCAAAACATTAGAGGGCAAAAGTAAGTGATTAGCGCTGGCTTTTGCCTTTTTTATCATTTTTAATTCGTTCTAAGTTAGTTATTACTGGAAGTAACCAACAATGTATCAAATATAAAACACAGTAAACTATGGTGAGACCAATTCAACAAATCGAAACCGATCTAGACGCTTTAGAGAATCAGGTTAGCGCGATCGCGCAAAAAATTGAAAAAGCTTATGAAGAATATATTGAACAGTTAGGAGAAACGCTGCAGAACCAACTCGTTTTTTCAGTTTACCAAATTTGTACTCAAGAATATCCGGAAGGGTTTTTGAAATTATCTTTATCCCAACAGCAAGCCCTACAAAAGCAAATTCGTGACCTCGCTCAAGAAGCACAGGCAAATTTGAAATTAGGGGGAGCGGTGCTACAACAAATTGAATGGAATGATGAGCAAGCAGAAGCTTTAGAGGAAATGTTATCGGAACAAGAATCGGTAACAGAAGATTCAGAAACAAGAACGGAAACTGAGGTTAATGCAGAAGCGCTGCAACGGTTATTGAATTCAGGACAACAAGAAGCGTCCAATTCTGAAGATAATAGTCCAGAACAAGTGAGAGTCTGGTGTCATTTACAAGTAGAAGCGATCACTCTACTCTTAGAAAATGTTTCTAGTCAAGCGAATGAAATCTTGCAAAAAGCCGGAATATTACCGCAAGAGTTTCCCAAGGAAATGATTGATGCTGCACTTCATTCAGAAGGGACAGGTGTTATGAGTAATCGTTCTCCGGGAGTCTTGCATTTAACCTTAGAACTGGAGCGAAAACATCAATCGGGGAGTTCTCAGACTGATGAAAATGAAGTGATTCAACTGGCGATTGTGCGCTTGCGAGCGGGGGAATTAGAATTTGTAACGCCCCATTTAAATACGAAACGGAGAGCATTACGCCATCTTGAACAACAGTTACAACAACTGGATGAACAGTATCGTAAACTAACGAGAGAACGCGCGATCGCGCAAGCCGAACTCGCATGGCGCAGTAGCTGGCACGAAGATTGAAGATTAATGTTCAACCTCCCTGAGAGCAGAAAATTATCCAATCGTGAGCGTTGGTTTCTCAGATCTCAGCAAACGTAAACCATTAAGCGTGACTAAAAGTGTTGAGCCTTCATGCCCGAGAACACCAGCAGGAAGCGTTAATTCCCCGAAAAAGTTAGCGAGGATTAAAAGGATAATGGAGGTGAGCGCGAGGGTCAGATTTTGCTTGATAATCCGTTGCGATTGCTTTCCGATGCGAATCGCTTGCTCTAATTTTCCTAACCGATCTGCCATCAGCACAATATCAGCGGTTTCTAAAGCGACATCACTACCCACTCCCCCGATGGCAATTCCCACTGAGGCTTGAGCAAGAGCCGGTGCATCGTTAATGCCATCACCGACCATGGCCACTGTATGATCATGTTGTAATTGCTGAATGAGCTCGACTTTCTCCTCTGGCAAAAGATTGGCGTAAACTTGGTCAATACCAACTGCTGCAGCAACTGTTTGAGCAGTCGTGATTTGATCACCGGTAACCATAATTGTAGTGGTAATGCCCATTTGCTTCAACTTGGTTAGTAGCTTTGCTGCTTGGGGATGAACTTGATCGGCAACCGCTAATATCCCAAGGAGTCGCTGTTCTTGAACGACCCAAATGACGCTGCACCCCTGAGCTGCGAGCAATTCACTCTTCTCATTGAGATTGGTATCCACTTCTATTGGTTGATTAAAAACAAATTGTTTTTTACCGATCGTGACTGCTTGACCTCCAATTTGCCCGGTGATTCCTTGTCCGGCTCGTGCCTGAACGTTGATCGCGCTGAGTAAAGGCAGATTCTCAGCTTGAGCCGCTTGTAAAATGGCTTGGCTAATGGGGTGTTCCGAGTAAGCTTCCAGAGACGCGGCAATTTGTAGCAGTTCTTCTTTCGTTACGTCAAAAGCGGGAAGCACTTCTGTAACCTGTAGTTCTCCCATGGTCAGCGTTCCTGTCTTATCAAACGCGATCGCGCTGACTTGCCCAATTCGTTCTAGCTGCGCTCCATCTTTGAATAAAATTCCTGAGCGCGCCCCTTGTGCCATGCCAGATAGTAAGGTTGGCATAATTGCTGCCATCAGCGCACAGGGAGAAGCCACGACCAGAAAAACTAAGGCGCGATAAATCGTGGTTTCCCAATTCCACGCCAAAAAGAAAGGGGGAAGGGTTGCTAAAGCGACGCCGATGAGAACAATGACTCGCGCATAGCCCCGTTCAAACTGGTCTAAAAACTGTTGCGACGGCGGCTGAGACGTTTTTGCTTGCTCCACGAGTTGAATCACCCGCTGAATCAAACTACTTTCGGGAGGTTTGTGCAGTTCGACCGTTAATGCGCCATTACCGTTAATGGTTCCGGCAAAGACTTCATCTTCCACCTGCTTCTCCACAGGAATCGATTCTCCGGTAATCGGTGCTTGATTCACACTACTCCACCCTTCCCGGATAATCCCATCAGTGGGAAACATTTCCCCCGGTTTCACTAAAACGCGATCGCCAATTTGTAACTGCTCAGTGGGAATCATGGTTTCCCTTCCCTGTTGCAAAATTCGGGCGGTGTCAGGGGTCAGTGCCATCAAACTGCGAATATTGCGCTCAGTGCGGTGCATGGCAATGTTTTCTAACGCACCACTCATGGCAAAAATTAAAATCAGCACTGCCCCATCCACTAAAAGGTAATAATCCTGTTGCCACAACCCCAAAATCGCAGCCCCTAAGGCAGCAACAATCATTAGCAAGTCCACATCCAATTCCCATTCTTGCCAGAGGGTTTTCACGCCATCACGGGCATTGTCAAAACCACCAATGACATAAGCTGCTAACAAGAGCCAAATTCCAAACCCCAGTAAATTCCCATTCAGTGCCAGCCAACCGAGGAAGGTGAAGATAGCACAAACCGCAGCAGCGATCGCGTCGGGATAAGTTTTTATCCAAGCCGGGAGTTTTCCTTTCTTCATCAATGCAGGAACCATCTATAAGCGCCGAATCCCTATTAACTTACTCGGTTATGGTAAACTTTGACATTAATGTGAAGGTCAAGAGAAATCTTCTACTTTTGATTGATGTTGACGATTAAACAACTCACTGCCGCGGTTGGGGATGGTGTGACACCGCGCATGGTACGACACTATCACCAAATTGGTTTAATGCCCTCCCCAAAGCGTTCTGCTAGTAACTATCGCCTTTATACTGAAGCGGATGTTCAGCGGTTGCAACGGATTGTAGCGCTGAAACAACAGGGATTTCAACTCTCTCATATCAAGCAGATCTTGGAACAAGAGTCTTCATCGGATTCTCTGCTGCAACAGTTACAACAACAATATCAGAGTGTCTTACAGCAATTGGTGAAATGGCGACAAACCGCGATCGCGCTCGAGGGATTATTAGGGAGAGATGAGTCTTGCCAATCTCTGCAAGCAGAAGCGTTGGCGCAACTGGGACGGTTGCAAGCGGAAACGGAAACGACGCGATCATTAAGCGAAGGACTCTGGGCATCTTTAGACGCTGGCGTTTGTGATCATCCTGAGAATTTTCAGCAGGCACTGCAACGTTTGTTACCCGATCTGTCTCAGCGACCTGAAATAGAAGTCGATATCTTATCTCATTTAGTTTTGGCATGTGGTGATGTTAGTTTAGCCGCTTTTATTCGTTTCAGCCCGGATCTAATCAAAGTTGCCAGAGAAACTTTGAGTACAGGAGGGACCATCATGACTGATGTTCCGGCTGTTCTTAACAGCTTAGATCACACTCGCCTTGCTCATTTAGGATGTCAATCTTTCTCCTTAATGAATGACTCTCATCTTAATACTGCTGCAGATGCAGAAGAGGCGTTTTGGCAGGATCACAATTGGCAGCAACGTCTTGCAGAACAAATTGAAGGTCAGATCTGGGTCATCGGTTATGCGCCTTCTGTACTACTCAAACTCTGCGAACTAGTAGAAACCCAAGGCGGCAAACCAGCCCTTGTCATCGGGCTTCCCATTGGTTTTAGCCATGCCCCAGCCGCAAAACGGCAACTGTTGCAGTTACCTATTCCCTATTTGACCAGCGAAAGTGCCCTTGGGGGCGGCTTACTCGCAGCGGTGGCGCTGAATCGGTTAGCTGCTTCTCTACTAGAAAAGCCAGATTGCCATTGCTATCTTCAGAATCTTTAGTTGAACGTTGCTTCTAACTGTTGAGAGGCGGTTTTAATTTTCTCTAAACTCCCTGGATTAACCAGTCCATAATAGTCAAAAACATACACTTGATCCTGTTGAGTTGCTTTGAGATTTTTCCAAAACGCTTCTTGTTTGAGTTGTTCTAAAATTCCTTCTCGACTCGGATCGACAATAATTAAAGTATCAGGATTAGATTCAAGTATTTTTTCTGGGGAAAGAGTGACATACCCCCCAACGGGCGAACTTCCCTGTAATTGAGCAGCCACATTTTTAACAGGAAACGCACTCAGTAAATCCCCCGCCCAACTATTTTTATTCGGGGCTAAAATCGGTTGACGACTGACTAAAACTAACGTAGAAAGATTGCTTTTTTCATTAGTTTTATCGGGGAGATAGGTATCATATTCTTTGAGTAAGGGTTCTGGATCAGATCCAATCGCGCTAGCAAGGGTTTTAGTGACCTCTTTTAAAGATGTCCAACTGTCAATATTGGTCGCGATCGTTTTGATTCCTAATTCTTCTAATTTAGATAACGTTTGGTCGCTAAATCCTTCTGCACCAATGACTAAATCTGGTTCAAGAGCAACAATTTTTTCTAAATCGGGTGGTGTGCGTCCTTCATTCATAGTGGGGAAGTCTGTAAATCGTTCATCCTCTTTCAGTAAACGACTCCCTGGAATTCCCACTAATTTTGTTGCATCTAGACGATAGATAATATCAGCGGTTAAAGAAGTCAATGCAACAACTTTTTCAGCTTCTGTTTCAGGATTTAAGTCTGTATCTGTGGTAGTTTCTGCTTGAGAATTCGGGTTAGTGTCTGTTGTATTAACACCGCAAGCGACGAGAGAAACACTAAGCAGAAAAGTGAAGAAAAAAGTTCGATAAAGCATGGTTTATTATTTGTTATTTGTTATTTGTTATTTGTTCTCCCCTCTCAAATGCTAGGGAGGATTCCTTTAAAACCGAAAACGAACGCTAGCAGCCACATTAAAGCCTGGTTGTGCAAAACGTTCTAAATCTTCATCATCATTGGTTCTTCCTTCAACATCTGACCAAATAAAGTATTTCTCATTGAATAAATTGAACAAGCCTAAATTAATTGACAGGGGATCAGAAATATTGTAATAGCCAATTAAATCCACGATCGTGTAGCCATCAGGTGCAAATAAATCATCACCATCAATGCGTGTTTTTTCTCCAACAATCGTGGCAATTAATTCGGTTCCCCAGCGATTTTCTGCAGCACGATAACGCAAACCGACTACTGCTTCAAGAGGATTAATGCTATTCAAAGGAACGGATTCATCTCCCGATGTATTATTTCCTTCTGCCCAAGCAATATTGCCAATTAAACTTAAACCATTATTTTTATTTCCAGTCAAAAAATATTCTAATTTCGCTTCAAAACCATAAATTTCTGCTTGGTCAATATTCTGACTTTGGAATTGTAAAAAACCATCACTTGGACGCGGACCTAATCCCACGGTATCAATAAAATTATCATAATCATTGTAAAAGCCAGCGAGGGTAAAATTAATCTTGGGATAAGCGCCCCGGATTCCAACTTCAAAACTATCGCTGGTTTCGGGTTCTAAATCTCCATTGGGTAAAACGGTATATTCAAATGCAAAGTTCGTAAAACCAATATTGGCATCATCGTAGGGAGGACTGCGAAAGCCTCGCGCATATTGACCGTAAAAAGCTAGTTCTGGGGTCGCTTTATAAACAATTCCTAATTTGGGAGAAAACGCCGATTCATTAACATCTTCCACTTCAAAATTATTCACATTAATTCGGGCAAAATCATCATCTTCATTAGCAGTTAGAGAATAGTAATCCCAACGGAGACCCGGAATGATCGAAAACTGACCAATTTCGATTTCATCTTGAACATAAAGGGCTAAACGAAAGGTATCGGTATCAGGAAAAGTCTTGTTGGGAAATTCTTCGCCAGCGACAAACTTGGTAATACTACCATCAGTTAAATCAATAATGCTGCTATCGCGAGGACGAGAGGTTTGGGTATTATAAATTTCTGCGCCATAGACTAAACGATGATCCGAATTTCCGATCGCGAAGTTACTTTCTAGTTGTAAATCACCCCCAAACACCTCCTGTTTAAATTCATTATTATCAATCCGTTCAATGGGAGTATTAATGGGAGGAACCGTTGGTTGCTGAATCCCGATTGAGGTTTTTTCTTCTTCAATTCTGGAATTTTGAAAATAGAGATTCACATTCGCTTTTTGTAGCCAGCTTGCATTGTCGTTATCATAAGCATAAGTTAAGCTAACGCGATCGCGCTTTCTGGTATCTTCTGCTTCTACTTCTTCTCGTTGGAAAAATACAGGGGGTCCGCTAAAATCAAGAGGAGTTCTCCCCACCTCATTAATTAATGTTGTATCTGTGTCGCTATTAAGCACTTCTCCTGTTAATTTGAGGCTGTTACTTTCATTCAAATTGTAAACCAGTTTGGTGAGAATATTAAATTCATCAATATCTTGGGGATTATTTTCAATTTCACCAAAGTTTTTAAACTCAGAATCATTAGTAATTGTGATTGCAGAAGAGGCTTCTATGGTTCCGGTTTCATCTTCTACAGCCAAAACGCCTGTCGTTGTATTCCCTTCATTATCACTGCCATAATTACTACTAAAGCTCGTGTAAATTGAGTCTCCAAAGATATTAAGATAATCTTCTGGATCTTTAGTAATAAAAGAAACCACACCCCCAATTGCATCACTTCCATATAAGGCGGAAGCGGGTCCTTTTATAATTTCTACTCGTTCAATGGTTTCTAAGTTAAAAAAGTCTCTCCCGCGACCGACATAATTATCCGCCGTGCGAATCCCATCAATTTGAATTAAAACCCGATTCCCATCAATTCCACGAATATTAAAGCCCTGATTGCCAAAACGATTGGGATTTCTCCCTACAGAAACCCCAGGTTCATAACGAACTAAATCTCGGATGCTTCGCATCACTTGTTGTTCAATCGCTTCTGATTCAATAATGACAATGGAAGCAGTAGAATCGAATACAAAACGAGGCGTTTTTGTTGCAGTAACGGTAATCTCTAAATCGACATCATCAATGTTGACATCTTCCTCAAAATCATAGTCTGACTCACATTCTCCGGTTTCGGGGTTTCTTTCTTCCTCATCTTCACAGGCTTCTTCGGCGTTATTTTGAGCAATAAAATGGGCGATAAAGGGATGATTCTCTAAGGGGCTAGCTTTTGCTGTATTTGCTAATAGAAAAAAGAAGAAAATAGTAGAAGCTCCCAAAACTCCCAAGTTTTCGCGATTGAGTTTATTTGGTTTTTGGAAAAGCGTTAAGAGACTAAAGATTTGATTGTGTTTCATAATGCTTCTTAAATGACAGTTGATAAATGGTTTTCTTCGCTGACCGCTAGGGGATAAATTTGTTGTCCCACTGGAGTATTAATAATGGCAACTTCTACCCCAAAGACGGCTCTTAAATTTTCGGGAGTTAATACAGTGTTGACTTCATCAACCGCGTAAAGTTTGCCTTGTTTCAGTAACGCCAACCGGTCACTGTAACGACTGGCAAGATTAATTTCATGTAACACTGTGATAATGGTTAAGCCTTGCTGATTGAGCTTTTTTAATAGCTCCAAAAGTTGCAATTGGTAATGCAAATCTAAATAAGTGGTCGGTTCATCTAAGAGTAAGATTTTGGGATTTTGGGCTAAGGCTAAAGCAAGAAAGGCTCGTTGTCTTTCTCCTCCCGAAAGGTTTTCCACTGCGCGATCGCGCATGGAGTCCAAAGCCGTTTCCGCGATGGCTTTTTCCACCTGTTTCTTATCTTCTGTTTGTAAATCCCATTGATACCAAGACTGATGGGGGGTTCTCCCTAAACTGACGAATTGTTCAACCGTTAATCCTCTGGGAATCGCTTGCTGTTGCGGTAAAATCGCCAGCGATCGCGCTACTACTGAAGGGGGTAATTTATGGACGGATTTCCCATCTAAGAGCACGGTTCCGCTAACAGGGGTGAGAATGCGAGATAATAGTTTAATTAGCGTAGATTTTCCAGAACCATTCGCACCAATTAAACTTAACCATTCCCCTGAATGCAGTTCTAAATTGACATTTTCTAAAATGAGTTTGGAACCGTAACCTCCGCTGAGGTGATAACTATTTAAGGGCATAAAATTAACCTCAAAACGAACGACGATACAGCAGCCAAACAAATAAAGGCGACCCAATCAGCGCGGTAACAGCGCCCACCGGTAACTCCACCGCACCCATGCGAGAAAGTAAATCGGCTAAAGATAGCACGATCGCGCCACCTACCGCAGAAAGGGGAATTAACAGGCGATAATCGTTGTTTCCTAACAGGAATCTCATCCCATGGGGAACTAATAAACCGATAAACCCGATTAACCCTGCGATACTCACTGCACTCGCAGCCAGCAGGGTTGCTGTCCCGCCGATTAATAAGCGCGATCGCGCTAGAGAGACTCCTAAGCCCACTGCTAACTCATCTCCTAGATTTAAAACATTAAGCGAACGAGATAATAGACAAGCGATGATTAACGCAATGAAAATGTAAGGGGCAGATAGGGTTAATTCCGACCAACCCCGTCCATTGAGACTTCCCACAATCCAATTCAGCGCCTTTTGAATGCGTCCATCCTCCGATAACAGCAGCAATGTTGTTTGAATTGCCCCAAACAGGGAAGAAACTGCCACACCGCCTAAAATTAGACGTTCCACTCGAATGTCGTTACCACTTCGCGCTAAGAGATAGACGAGGCTGGTGGTGAAGATAGCGCCGACCCAAGCTGCAATGGGGATCAGAAAAAGAAACTGATTTAATGTGATTAAAACCACAACTACTAACCCTGCTCCAGCAGAAATTCCCAACAGAAAGGGCGTTGCCAAAGCATTGCGCAGCATTCCCTGCAATAAGGCGCCTGAGGTTCCTAAGGCTGCACCAACCGTAAATGCCGCTAAAACACGGGGTAATCGTAATTGCCAAATAATAATTTGATGCGTTTGATCGCCTTGTTGTAATAGGGCTTGCCATACCTCACGATAGGTGAAAGAGACGGAACCAATAGAGAGAGATAATGCCAAAGTTAGCAACACCCCCAAACTAATGAAAGCTATTGTTAGTTGGGAACGATTGATTTTTGGCAAATAATTCGCTAAAACTCCTTTATTAAGAGAATTTTTCATCACATTAGCTTACTGATGGCACTCAAAAAAAGATATTTATTTATTAACAATTTAAAGCAATAATAAATCGACTATACTTTTATTGATAAAGTTTGTCAATCAAAATCGAGATTTATTCTGATTGCTGGATTTGAAAGAATCGGGATAAAACTTTATCAATTCTGAAATACAAGGATTTTTTTTGTTTTCTGGTTGCTTGACTTTCCTCAACAATTCTTTTAATGTGGAATCGTTAACTTATAGGAATTCTTAATTAAACAGGAGAATGGCTCTATCTCAGTTTTCGATTGAGCAACGGTATCAACAGCAGCGATCGCGCCAGCGTTTGCTCGTATTTAGTATTTTTAGTTCTCTCCTGCTCCATAGCGGGCTGAGTCTAGTGGAATGGAACGTTGATCCCAAAGAAGCTTCAAAAGATACAGAAGAGCCAATCGAGTTAATTGTTTTAGAAAAACCGAAACCCAAAACCCAACCTGAAGCGAAAACTGACGCCGAATCCCAATCAGAAGCTAGCCAACCCTCATCTTCTAGTTCTTCTGATTCTTCTCAATCACAAGAGAGTGGCGGTGTGGCTGCTCAGCCTCAGCCACAACCTGAGCCCAAGCCACAAGTTACTGCTCAACCCGAACCGAAGCCAGAGCCACAACCTGAGCCCAAGCCACAAGTTACAGCTCAACCCGAACCGAAGCCAGAGCCACAACCTGAGCCCAAGCCACAAGTTACAGCTCAACCCGAACCTGAGCCCAAGCCGCAAGTTACAGCTCAACCCGAACCTGAGCCAGAGCCGAGACCAAAACCCGAATTAGATACATCAAGACCGGCACCGAAACCTTTGTTAGACAATAGTCAATTGAGCTCAGCACAAAACAATATGGAAAAGAAAGAGGCTTCTGAACCGAGTCAGGAAGAAACCGAGAGTCTAGCAGCAAGTCAAGGCAACAACGAAAATCAGGATACTGCCCAAGAACAGGGCAATCAATCCCAATCAGGAACTGAAGGTAGTCAGCCTAGTCAGAGTTCATCCGGAAATTCAAACAACCAACAAAATAACAACTCTAGTGGAGAACAACAACAAGCTAGAGCAAATCCTCCTAACCCGGGTCGTTTACCAGCAGGCGGAGGAACCTTATTGGGATGTGGCAGCAAGCCCAAGATTGATTTTGAAGTCGAAGTACGACCGGTTGTGAGTATTCAAGTTAGCCCCGGTGGTTCGGTTACGAGTGCCAGTATTGTTCGTTCTAGTGGTGAGAGTCGGCTCGATCGCGCAGCCCTCGACTTTGCTCGCAGTTGTCGCTTTACCGATTCTCCCAATGGTCGTGCCGGAAAGATTGCCGTCAGTTTTGTTCAAGAAGGATCACAACAAGAACGAGAAGCTCAAGAACGTGCAGAACAACAAGAAAGAGAGCGTCAACAAAAGTTAGAACAACAACGCCAAGCTGAACAAGAAGCTCAAGAGCAAGCTGAACAAGCGCGTCAGCGCCAGTTGGAACAAGAGCGTCAAGCTGAACAGGAACGTCAGCGCCAGTTGGAACAAGAGCGCAAAGCTGAACGAGAAGCTCAACAACAAGCTGAACCGAACAATAATCCACCCGAATTATTACAACCCAAAGAAGGAGAAGAAATGCCAGAATTATTGGCACCCGAATCGTAGCTTCCCCTCTATCTCATTGACTGACAAAAGTTGAAAGCAAAGAAGCAAAACGCTAATTAGGAAAAAGGGTGCCAGGATTTGATCAATTTCACTTTTCTTGGACGGATATCGAATCGCCAATTTCTAAGCCCAGTTCTTTTGCTCGTCCGCCTTGGAGTTCAATGACTTGATCAATCAAAACATTAGGGCTGTAAGTGGTGCAAGGATCGTCTTCACAAGGAGGAACTTGGTGCGCGATCGCGGCAACTTTTCCCTCACTTACGAAAATCATATCGAGTGGAACCTCAACATTTTTCATCCAAAATCGAGGCACACGCGGCGGATTCATTGGAAATAGCATTCCCCGATTGGGAGGAATCGCTTCACGATACATTAATCCAATGGCTTGTTGTTGGGGAGTCTTTGCCACTTCTAACTCAATGGTTTCCCCCCCAATTTCGACTTGGGCTGTAATGGGAAGTTTTTGCGCTAGTGATTCAGTGGCGGCGGGTTGAGAATCGGCAACAGAAGTATTAGTAGAAGCACAACCGATTAATAAGAGACAAAATAAAGGAATCCAACTCAAACGCAGCATAAGTTTCTGATAAGATGAGGATCTGTTTTTCTATCTTCCCTACTATTTTTCTTAATTGTCCATCACCGGATTAATAATCTCATTAATGGAAAACTGGCGTTGCTGTTTTAGCAATTCTAACTGGCGTTGTGCTTCATAGAATTGTTCCATATAGTAGCGAATGGTCGGTTCATCACTCTTGGGATCGAGTTGCTGCCATTGTTGCAGACAGTAACGTTTTTGTTTCTCACAAGCGGTTTGTTCTAACGTCGCGATCGCGGCTCGCAAAACCAATCCCGGACGTTGGAGATCGGTGCTGGTGGTTTCTTGTAACTGAATAATACTCCTCAACTGGCTCTCATACTCGGGCAATTGACTGACTTCATTTTCTAACTGCAGCAACAAGAGATTTTTTCCTTGATGATCCCCACTAAAATCATAGGTTTCTTCTAAACTTAAAATTTGCTGCCATAACCAGCGATGAGGCGATAGACTCAATAACAACTCCTTCTCTTCGAGGGTAACCGCAATTCTTTCCCGATACCCTGGGCAATGGAGATACACGCGTAACAGTAAGGCTTCGGCTTGGGCAAGGAGTTGACTCTCGCTCGGAAAGGACGGGACTTTTTTGGGGACTGTTGAAGACTTTTTCGCTTGTTTTTTCCGACCTTGGGGCTTTTTCAGCGCATTTCGCAGCGTTTCTGTATAAAGTGGGGTCAGTTGCGAATCGCCTTGACTTAAGCGTTCGGCACAATGGCGAAGATAATGGGTGCGCAGGGTGACATCTTGGAGACGGTTCAACAGTTTTACCATTCCCTGTGTAACCTGTTGAATTTGATCGGGTTGGTTGAGATCTTGATCTTGTAGTAGGAGCTGAATTTGCCAATCTAACCAAAAGGGTGCCGTTTCTAATTGTTGACGGTACTGTTGGGCAGCATCATCACTACTTTTGAGAAACTCATCGGCATCTTTGCCACCAGGAAGGTTCAAGATCCGCAGTTGGACTTGTCCCGAATAAACTAAGGGTTCAATTTCCTGAATAGCTCGTTCTGTCGCCGTTGTTCCTGCTTTGTCGGCATCGAAATTAAAGATAATCCGTTTGGAGTCGGTGTAGCGTAACAACTGACGAATCTGGTCATTACTGAGTGCGGTTCCTAAAGAGGCAACCACCGGCTTAATCCCTGCGTCATGCAGCGCGATCGCGTCAAAATAGCCCTCCACAATAATCGCTTGGTCTTCTTTGCGGATGGCATCTCGGGCTTGATCCAGGGCAAACAGAGTCTGACTTTTATCAAATAAGGGCGTTTCTGGAGAATTGAGATATTTCGGTTCATCATCGCTCAGGGTGCGACTGCCAAAGCCAATGGTGCGTCCTTGGGCATCTCGAATGGGAATCATTGCGCGATCGCGAAACCGATCATAATAGCCTTTTCCTGACTTGCGCTGTTGGATTAACCCCGCTTGTTCCACTAATCCCACCGGGTAGCGTTTTTGTTCCACTAAGTACCGATAGAGCGTTTCCCAACCGGAAGGAGCATATCCTAAGCCCCAACTTTGCAAAGTTTCCCCTTGCAATTGGCGTTCTGATTTTAAATACGCAAGGGCAACTTCTCCCTCCGGTTGATACAAAACGTGCTGATAGAAGTTCCCCGCAACGGCTAAGATTTCATACAGTTGTTCCCGAACCGATAGTTCTCGCTGCAGTTCTTCTTGCTGTTCCGGTTCAAGGGTTTTTACACTCACTTGATAGCGTTGGGCTAACTCTAGCACCACTTCAGTGAAAGACTGCTGTCCCAACTCCATCAAGAACTTAAAGACATTCCCCCCAGCGCCGCAGCCAAAGCAGTAATAAAGTTGTTTACTGGGGCTAACGGTAAAACTGGGGGTTTTTTCCTCGTGGAAAGGGCATAACCCTTGATAGTCTTTGCCTCGCTTTCGTAACACGACGTAGTCCGAGATGACATCAACAATGTCAGCTTGTTCACGAATACTCTCAATCGTGTCAGGATGAAAACGAGAAGAACTCAAGGGTTTGCGAGCTTAGTTAAAACAACTATGAGTGAAGTTGAACAGATGAAACATCATCTTACTGATCTGATTCGTCATCCCATTCATCAACTGCAATGAGTTCTTGAACGGGGTCTTGCATAGAAAAGCCAAACTCTAGGAGTTCATTTTTCCAGTAAGACCATTCATTTCCATAGAGGAGTGCAATTTTCCAGATGCTGTCAGTCGGTTTAAGCAGTTTGGAATCAATCAGTGACTGCACTTGACGTTGCAACTTCACCATGGGGTGAGCTACTTGCTTAGTCATAAATTCAATTCGCTTACAATAAATTTTGCAAATGCTACGTGTAGAACTTCTCTCCTTGTTATTCGTTCGCTCTCGCAGAGGGTTCAAGCTTAGAGAAGTCACTAATACTATTTATAGCGTAATTGGTACTCATTTGGCAAGAAATCGGGTTTAAAGATGCTTGCCTGGCGTTTTTGAAAAGAAAGATTGACCGAAAAGCAGCGCGATCGCGATGATTCCCAGTCATGTTCAGGGAAGGATTAATCCTTTAAGCACTGAGTAGTGTTGATCATCGAAAAAACAACCTCATCTTCTGACCCATTTCACGGGGAAACACTTAAGTTATTCGACAGGTTGTCTTTTGACTCTAATTGAGAATTTTTTTATTCTGCACTGGATTCAATTACCACTTTAATTTTTTCTTAAAATCAGATGATCAAGCTCAATTGGTGTTTACTGAGTGCAGGCTTTTCCTTACTCTTTCCTTTACCGGTTTTCTCGCAAACGCAGCCCCTCACTGCAATTAGAGGAACTGAACTTGATGAACCGATTACTATTACTCTCCCTGCTAACAAACGCGATCGCTTAGAAAAAATTCAGACTTCCCCTCCTCTCCAGCTAAATCCCTCTTCTTACGCCATCCAATTCATCTCCCTACCTTTAGCTGAAACCAATTCAACTCTCAATGCAAGCGAGGTTGATGCTGTCCCCTTTCAACCCACAGCGATTATTCTTGCCGATAGCGGGGAGGAAGTTGCACCCGGTCAATGGACCTCGGGACGACCTGATGGACACGCTCCCATTGGCGTCATGGGAGATCATGTTCATGGTCAAGGAGAGTGGATGTTGTCTTATCGCTATATGTTTATCTTAATGTGACGAGAAGACCCCCACTATAGCGTCAGATTAGTGGGGGATGAATCGTCACCAAACAAATAAAAGTCCGACAGGACATCCTTCGACAGGCTC
>JAAANX010000163.1 GCA_009909085.1 Cyanobacteria bacterium GSL.Bin1
AGGCTTTTAGAACTGCGATTACATATCGTTTTGTGAAGTGGCTTCAAGAAAATTGGGATGTATTTGTTGCTTACAAAGCAAGTTTCGGCTATATTTTAGCTTAAACTTCGTTTAAGTCCCGTTAGATGGTCACTTAGACAAAAGACTAAAAGAGTTAATCTATGAAGCTGTAGAGGAGATAGAAGGCGAGGTTATTGCTCTAGAAACTCATTACGATCATGTTCATCTCTTTGTTAATGTCCACCCTCGTTTAGCTCCTTATCAAATTATGCACAAAGTTAAACGATACTCTTCTCATTTCTTAAGAAAAGAGTATCCTTGGTTGAAGCAAAAACTTCCAAGTCTGTGGACAAGAAGCTATTTTGTTTCTACTGCGGGTCAAGTTTCAGGTGATACGATAAAGCGATATGTGGAAGAACAAAAAAATCATTAATCGAGTTTGTTCGTTTCGGACTGTCGAAGCTCTCAACGAACCCGCCTTATATCCCACGCCTAAAGGCAGTGGGCTTTACGGCGACTTCTGTAAAGCTTTGCCCTATTTTGTCCACTAAATTGGACGGCTTAGCGTTGTTAATTGTTCGCTTGCTACGCCAACGCCGAATATTGGAGCAGAAGTAGCGAAGCTGTCTAGGACACCGATTCAGTAATCGAAAACCAGGGCTGATTTACCGTTGAGCGATTTGAATCCCCTCTAAAATACTGAAACTAATTCGCGAAAAGAAATCGCGAATTATTGCTCTGATACACAAAATTTTGAGGTGAGGAATGCAGGAGCGGTAAAATAAACTTTCCATCAAGAGAGTTAGAATCCCCCCATGCGCCCAGAACCTTGGAATCCGACCATTAAGTTATCAAAAAAAGAGCAGAAAATCGTTAAACTCATTAAAAGAGCCAAACTATTCGTGTTTCTGCGAGAAATGCGCCACTTATTGTTTGACGAAGCTTTCCAAGAAGAACTATCCAAGATGTATGCAGAAGCGGACAAAGGTCATCCTCCTGTTCCCCCAGCACAACTGGCTTTGACGACAATCTTACAAGCTTATACGGGGGCATCCGATGCGGAAGCCATTGAAGCTCTGACCATGGATCGGCGATGGCAATTGGTGGTGGATTGTCTTGATTGTGAACAAGCTCCTTTTGCTCAAGCCACCCTGGTGAGATTTCGACAAGCTCTGATCATTCATCAACTTGACCGACGGTTGATAGAGCGAACGGTGGAACTGGCAAAAACAAGCAAAAAGTTCGGGTCACGGCAATTGCGAGCCGCCCTGGATTCTTCACCGTTATGGGGAGCAGCCAAGGTAGAAGATACCTATAATTTGTTGGGACACGCTCTGAAAAAAGCGTTGAGCGTGATAGCTCGTCAACAGGGGCGGGAGTTGACGGAAATTGCCTCCGAAATGGAGGCTGACTTGGTGGCAGGGTCAAGCTTGAAAGCAGCATTGGACTTAAATTGGGATGACCCCAATGAGAGGAATTTGGCTTTAGGTATGGTATTGGGAGTATTATCCCAAGTGGAAACTCACTTAGAGGGAGAAGCAGAAACTAAGTCTCATCCCGTGGTTCTCTCCAGCTTAGAAGCTGCTCAACAAATAGAAACACAGGATGTAGAAATAGATGAGCAGGGGGAAGTTAAATTACGAAAAGGGGTTGCTAAAAACCGACGCATTGCCATTGAAGATGAAGAAATGCGACATGGAAGAAAAAACCGCACCAAAAGGTTTGATGGTTATAAGCGTCATCTTCTCAAAGATTTAGACACAGAGCTCGTTCGAGCCGTGGGGATCACCATGGCTAATGAGGCTGAGGCTTCAGTGACTGAAGCAATCTCCGTCGATTTAGAGCATCAGAAAGCTAAGTTAAGCGAGTTACATATTGATCGAGCTTACTTGAGTAGCTCCTTGGTCAAAAATCGAGACCCAGAATTGAGGATCTACTGTAAAGCTTGGCGAGTATCTAATGGCAGTAAATTCGCCAAATCTGCTTTTGTTTTGGATTGGGACTCAGGAACCATTACTTGTCCTAATCAGGTCACTTTACCCTTCCGTGAGGGAGGCAAAGTGCAGTTTCCTAAAGCGACTTGTGCCAATTGCCCTCTGAGACAAAAGTGTACCACCAGCAAGAAAGGACGTAGTATTTCTATTCACCCTGATGAGAAATTCATTGCTGAGTTACGAGCCCGTCAATTAACTCCTGTGGGTCGAGCTAAATTACGGGAACGAGTAGCTGTGGAGCATAGCTTATCACACATCGGTCGCTGGCAAGGAAATCAAGCTCGCTACGTTGGCGTGCGAAAAAACTTATTTGACTTACGTCGCACGGCGGTTGTTCATAATCTTCATGTACTGGTAAGACTTTTAAAAGACGACCCAGAGCTATTTGTTTCAAAATTAGGCACTGCCTAGTTTTCGATTACTGAATCGGTGTTCTAGAAGGCAATTTAGAGATTATTGCAGCTTTCAGTGCTTGGGTATGTACGAGGTCCTCTTTCGCAACAGTCAGCGAAACGACTACCATATGTGCTTTTGAGCCACTGTTATAAATTCACTCGAATGTCTAATATTGCAGCTTCTGCTCAAAGCCTGCAATATTTTAGAGATGACGACATCCCAAAAATTAGTTTCTGAAATCCTTACCTGACAAGGCTTTTGAGCTAGATTGCCCCTGATGGAAGCTTGGCTAGGTTTACCCCATTTAGGAGAGAAACAAAATGACTGAACAAAATCAACATCAGAAGGCTGAACAAAATCAATATCAAGACTCGGTAAGAAATCCCTATTTTGAAGATCAACCTACCGAGGAAGACTTGGCAGATGATTACCCGATTTCAGACGCTTTTGAGGAGGTCGAACGTGAAGCCTGGCGCGAAATGGAAGAAAACTGTTAGAGGAGGAAAAAAGGTCAACTATCCATCGCTAAATGGGGTAAACCTAGCGAATTATCTAATTAGATATGGGGATTGTTAAAGGAACGCCTGCAAGGGTACTGCTATAGGAGACCGTATCCACCACTAGACCATCTGCATTGACTAATTCGATGGTATCTCCACCATTATTGAGTGCCATTGCCTGTCCTAAGCGCAGAATTTCTCTCTCTTGCCCTGGATTTAAACTACCAATACTTTCCAAACTCCAATTGGTATTGGCTCGGTCTTTTAATTTCCAGTCCGTCAAATCAATAATTTCATTGCTGACATTTTGGATAGTTACTGATTCTAGTTGAGATTCATCTCCTACAGGGTTGGGTAATAGAGCCGTTATTCTAACTCTGCTGTCAGTATTGATTACAGGATCGGGATTAATAACTGTATCATCATCAGAATTTGAAGAACCAGTAGCTATTTCACACTTATTGTTACGGCGTAATGAGGCATCAAAAACATAAGTTTTTTCTTGTTCGATTCTAGTTTCAAGTTCATCGGGTAATTGAGAAAAGAAATCTAATCCAGAGCGAGCTTCTACTTCATCAACACTCACTTGACCGCTTTTAATAGGTACACCTCTGGGAGTATCTTGGTCATAGATAAAAGCAGATACTAAAAGGTCGCTCGGTTCATTTTCAACATTCAATGCCACGATTTTCCAGTAGCCTGAAGGAATAACATGGGGTTCATCCGCTTTTGGTAACTGAGGCATTTCTCTTTCATACAAAGTCCCCGTCATTACGTAAACCACATCGCATTGATTGACAATACCTTTAACCCGATTTTCCAGGTCTAACCAAACACCACCGTTTAAGTTTCCTTTTTGGGGAGTTAAATTAGAAAGATAATTAGTTTGTGACCAAAAGTTTGTGCCTTTGAAAGTACCTAACGGTGCTTGATGTCCCCTGGTGGTTTTAATTTGAGCAAAAGCATCATCATAATCATCGGGTTCTAAAGTTTCATCAGGAGCGATGAGAGGGTCTGAGATGTAGTTACGACTGGTACTCGCATTACCATTTACAGTATTTCTATCTAAGCGATAGGCAACCCAATCAGCGAATTTGGTATCGTCATTAGACGATAAAGCATATATTTCCCGTACTATTAAGTCATTTGATGAAGGAGTACCTTTAGGGATTCCATAAGCATAGTGCTTGTCAAGATTAACCGTTTGAGCGTAAACAGGAACACAATTGAGGTTGAAGATAGCTAAACAAATTAGAATCAGACGAATTACTGAGAACATTTGGTTAAATTAGGGCAAATTGAAACCAAAGAGATTTATTTCTCTGGCTTAAGCTGAGAATCGGATTCTTGCTTGTACCTATTCTATTTTTTTAGCTTATAGGAGAGCGACAAATTTCGGGGGAGGTAAGCAGAATTTTCCTACTTAATCCTCCCAAAGCCCTTGAAATTTAGTGGAAGCCAGCTCTGTGTAACGTACTGTATGCTGAATCTGGTTATGTCCCAAACCACCTTGAAAGTCTTGCTAGCAGAGTGTTTCAGGCTTGGCAACCAAAATTTTTCCGTTACTATCTCAACACCATTTACTCCTGCTATCACGCCAACCTTCCAGCGTCTTTCGCTTGAAGTTGTATTTCTCAGCGATTAATGAAAGTTGTTGTTGTGCTTAAGCCTTCAGTTTCCATATCTTCCCTTTCCATGTCTTCCCTTTCAACCTCAGGAATAGAGAAGTTATTTTACTTTCAAGCCATCAAGAAGATCATTTCTTTGGTAATTTGATCACATCTTGTTGTGATATTTTGACGAATTCAATTCGCGATTATGCTCTGGTTAAACCTTATCCCAAAGGAAAAATTGAGATTAGTCCTGTTTGAAATGCTGAATCGTAAGTAATGAGTGTTAGGTTTTCTTGTTCAGCTTGTGCCATAAGCATTCGGTCAAAAGGATCGCGATGCGGGATGGGTAAACTTCCCGCTCTTAGAGCTTGAGTTGCAGTGATCACTAATTCACTAAATTGAGCTTCCATAAGGAGTTGTGAGTAATTTTCGACAAGAGGCTTGGCTTCGGGTAGTTTCCCTAAACGATACTTAGTCGCGATTTCCCATGCTGTCGCACTACTGACGAAAATCTGATTGCTGGAATTACGAATAATTTCTCGACACTCGGAATTTAATTTGGGGTCGTCAAAAAGCCACCACAGTAGGATATGGGTGTCGAGAAGGTAACTTATTCCCCTTAAGGGATGACAACAAAGCTATAAGGCAGACTGGAGGGTAGATACAGCCTTGAGACCTCTGTGAAAATCTAGGGATTTATGAGGCTTGAGAGCCATCAAACGATGAGCTAAATCTGACC
>JAAANX010000164.1 GCA_009909085.1 Cyanobacteria bacterium GSL.Bin1
TTATCCGATCAGTTTGGAGTAAAACTCATTATAGAGAATTTTGCCGCAACTGTCCCCAGCTCACCCTTCAGCATTTTAAAGACCCCCCTCCTTTGTTATTGACCTTTTTTCTTTTTTTAGGGTAACCAGTTTTCATCTAAGATTTGATCGAGGGGCGCGATCGGTTCTGAAGGAAAAGACGCTAAAGGTAATCCTGAGGCCGTGGAGGCAAGTTTGCGCCCCTTTCGGTAGCATTCAGGATAAACTTCCTTGATATATGGCTTTAAGCTCGGACTATCCGCTAAGATTTCTTGGAGTTGCTGACGGAAATTAAGAATTTCTCTTTTCCAATGTGTTTCGTTGTCTTTAACTTGAGATTCCCAGTATTTCAGTTTCAGCAAATGTTCCATCAATCTTTTGAGTAAACTTTCCAGTCTTCTTTTCTCACGCCGACTCAAATCGGATACTTCCTCAATTAAGTTTTCCCAATCAATCGCTTCCAAATCTCGATTTTGTAGATGCTTAACCGTTTCTACGATCCAGAGATAGTAATCGGTTTCATAGAGTTGTTTTTGTCTTTGTTTAGATTCTGTGACCATTGTTATTGACCTTTACTTTAGTTACGGTAGCCAGTTTTCATCTAAAACTTTTTCTAAGGGCGCGATCGCGCTTTCAGGAAAATGATCTAACGGAAGTTGGGACTTATCACTGACGATTTCTTTGGCATCTTCGTAGCATTGTGCTGAAATGTCATGCAAATAATTGTTCAGGCTCGGGCTATCTTCTAATTCATCTCGAATCTGTTTCCGAAAATTGCGAATTTCACCTTTCCAATGAGATTGATTTCTCTCCCATTCACTCGACCAGTATTTTAATTTCAGCAAATGTTCCCATAAATTTCTGAGGAGACTTTTCAGTTTCTTTTTCTCACGCCGACCCAAATCTGATACCTCATCAATCAAATCTTCCCAGTCAATCGCTTCAAAATCTCGATTTTGGAGTTTTTTAACCGTTTCTACGATCCAGAGATAGTAATCGGTTTCATAGAGTTGTTTTTGTCTTTGTTTAGATTCTGTGACCATTGTTATTGACCTTTACTTTAGTTACGGTAGCCAGTTTTCATCTAAAACTTTTTCTAAGGGCGCGATCGGTTCAGAGGGAAAGGTGTTTTTGGCAAGTTGAGAATGTTTAGAAGCTAATTTACAGCCATCTTGATAGCATTGTTGCAACCTCTCTTTCAGATGATTTTTCAAGCTTGGACTATCTTCCAATTGTCTCAGAATCTGTAGCCGAAAACTGGTGATTTCTCTTTCCCAATGTCCACGATTCCTTTCTCTTTCTAATTGCCAGTATTGCAAGATGAGCAAATGTTCAAACAACTTAATGAGTAAACTTTCTAGTTTCCGTTTCTCTCGTTTACTCAAATCTAAAACCTCATCAATTAAATTCTCCCAGTCAATTGCTTCAAAATCTCGATTTTGCAGTTGCTTAACGGTTTCTACCACCCAGAGGTAGTAATCTGATTCATAGAGTTGTTTTTGTCTTTGTTTAGATTCTGCAACCATTGTTATTGACCTTTACTTAGTTACGGTAACCAGTTTTCATCTAAGACTTGTTCTAGAGGCGCGATGTCCTTCGGACGGTCGCAAAGCGACATCGCGCTTTCAGGGAAAGTATTGAGCGAAAGCTGAGAGCGTTGAGACGCAATTTTTCGGGCTTCGGCGTAACATTGAGGATAAATTTCGTACAGATAAGGTTGCAAACTGGGACTCTCTTCCAATTCATCTCGAATGAGTTGACGAAAGTTTGTAATTTCAGTCTGATATTTCCTCAATTAAATTCTCCCAATCAATCGCTTCCAATTCATGATTTTGGTTTTTTTTCACCGTTTCTACTACCCAGAGATAGTAATCCGTTTCATAGAGTTGCTTATGTTTTTGATGAGTTAGCTCGGTTGCCATGGTTTGTTCCCTTCCCTGTATATTTTTATATCTCTTTAGCGTTTTTTCTATTGCATTCACTTCAAGATAGGGTTTGGCTTGTAATCCTAACGGATATTCTTCCTTGCTGCGATCGCGCACCGAGATTATTGAGTTTTACTCAATTGCTCAACAAATGTTTTATGCTCTGAGGAACTAATTCCTGAGTTGAGCGCGGATAGCACCTGTTGCATCTCTCCCGCCAACAGCGCCGATACATCCAACCATAATCCAGGAAAAAAGGGACTTTTCAAAATTCCTGATTCATCTGGGGATAATTGCTGATAGGTTCCTTCTGCCCAAATATACCACCGAAACTCCTGATCCTCGACCAACCAAACCAAATATTCCCGTACTCCATTGCGACGGTAAACCTTTAACTTATCGTGTAAATCATAGGAGGCGCTACTGCTGGCAACTTCCATAATTAATTCTGGTGCTCCCTCAAGGTAATCATCTTCACTAATCCGAGAGTTTCCCCCCACTGATTCATCCAAACGCAACAGGGCATCGGGTTGCGGTTCATTATCAAAGTCTAATCTGACTGTTGTATTATCTGCGGTTTCTAATCTTGGGGTGGATATTGCGTAATTGCCCAACCAAATCATGATTTGACTGTGGGGTAAGCCATGCTGTCGATATCTTAAGGGGGATGCCACGTAAACCACTCCTTCAATTAATTCCGCTTTTTTCACATTGGGCATTCGGTGATACCGACGCTCAAATTCCTCACGGGTGACGCGATCGCCGTTTTCTAAAATCGGGAGGTTTTGAAAGAGAGTTGAAGAGGAACTCATAGTTAAGATTAAAAAGTGATTGTAAGCTTAGGAAATCTAAAGGCAACCCGTTTTCATCGAGGGAGGGCTGTTTCTAGCTCCAAATCAGGTCTAAGTTGAGAACCAAGCCAGGGAGGACATCTTCTCCGCTAAGAGATTTCGGGTTTTGCAGAATCTCAACCGCCTGCCCCTGACGATAAATTTCTACCTTTCGAGTTTTAGGCTCAATTAGCCATCCTAGTCTTACCCCATTGTCTAAATATTCCAGCATCTTTCCTTGTAGGTCTTTATACTTTTGTTTTTTCAGGTCGCTAGGGCTAACTAATTCAATTACAAAGTCTGGAACTAGGGGAGGGAAGCCATCTTGTTCTTCTGGAGTTAAGGATTGCCAGGTTTCTAACCTCACCCAAGCCACATCGGGAGAACGTCTGGCTCCATTGGGCAGAATAAAAATCGTTGAGGAGTCAAAAGCGACACCTAAACCAGTGCTTCGGTTCCAAAAGCCTAAATCCAGGTAAAGATTAAAGTTGCATTTCCCAGCACTGCCACCCGTTGGAGGCATAGTAATTAATTCTCCTTGTGCTGTCAGTTCCATGCGAACATCTGTGTTCGTCTCGGCAAGTTCGTCAAACTGTCTGGAGGTCACTTTAAAGCCATTAGGAATAATGATGGCAGTCATAAGATTTAGCTCCTTCTTTGATTAATAAGTTTTACCCAACTCCTCAACCAACCCTTGATGCTTAAAACTTTAGCTAAGGGCGCGATCGCGCTCTTCAATTTCTTGACCAACGGTTAAAGCAGGCGCCTTCCGTTTTCCGAAGGCGTAATCTTTGACTTCCACAGGTACTACATTTAATATTACTCATTACTTTTTCCTCTAGTTTTGGGATTAATAAATTTAGGCGGTAATTTTTCTAATGTCCATGTTCCAGGTACATCTTCCTGAATTTTTAGCGCGATCGCTCGGGGAACTAGGGCTGAAATGAGGAGTAACTCACTCATCATGTTTGGGAGGTTTAATTACAAGGTATTAATAATCTCAGCTTTAGTGACTCCTTGATCTCGAGAAACTACTCGCAAAATACTATTCAACATCCCTAAGCACGATCGAGTCGAACTGTTGCATTATCACGAACCATTATAATGAGGCGTAGCAATTTCACATTGGATGAGCCAACCAATTATCCAACTGTGAGGTCTGCCATGTCGGGTCACTCTAACGGGAGAGGGCACGTAAACGACTCCTTCGATTAACTCTGCTTTTTTCACATTGGGCATTCGGTGATAGCGTTGTTCAAATTCCTCAGGGGTCACGCGATCGCCGTTTTCTAGAATGGGGAGGTTTTGAGAAGAGATTAAACGAGCACTCATCGCAGATTGAAGATTGGTTATAGGCTAGCATAACTTAAGGTAACCAGTTTTCATCCAAGACTTGATCGAGGGGCGCGATCGCGCTTTCAGGGAAGGTATTGAGCGAAAGCTGAGAGCGTTGAGACGCAATTTTTCGGGCTTCGGCGTAACATTGAGGATAAATTTCGTACAGATAAGGTTGCAAACTGGGACTCTCTTCCAATTCATCTCGAATGAGTTGACGAAAGTTTGTAATTTCAGCTTGCCAATGTCCCTGATTTCTCGCTTTCTCAGCTTGCCAATATTTAAGTTTAAGTAAATGTTCAATTAAATTTTTAAGCAGGCTTTTCAACTTCTTCTTATCACGCCGAGCCAAATCTGATATTTCCTCAATTAAATTCTCCCAATCAATCGCTTCCAATTCATGATTTTGGAGTTTTTTCACCGTTTCCAACACCCAGAGATGGTAATCCGTTTCATAGAGTTGTTTTTGTGCTTGTTGAGATTGTGCAACCATGTTTTTTGATTTTGCTTTACGGCAACTTGTTTTCTCCTAAAACCTATTCTAAAGGCGCAATCTTCCAGTATAGTTAATTTCTTCTAATTCACTGGGACTTCCCTGGTTGACTGACAAAACATGGGAGCTAAGGTATTGAAGTGATTATGAAACAAGGAATTAAAGCAGTTGACAAAGAGAAAGGGGAGTCAGCATTCTTAAAGATAGAAACCACTCATATCAAAAAGAAGTTGTAAACTACCCGACGCTGACCTTTGGTACAGTGCGGGCTTTTAGTAGCCCTCCATCTATTGCACAAGACAACAGATAGGAGCCTCCAGGTGAACAAAACTCCCCCCTTTACAATGCCCTTAACTCATGGATAGGTCAAGCCTGTGATTGGAAACATTTGGGACATCTGACAACCTGTATCTGGCTCCTAGTAGCCCTCATTCATACTGGCAGCGTTAACCTAACCAAATGGTCTGTCTACATACCATGCCGAGGATTATATGCCCAGAGCAAGCAAAGACGGATTCAACGCTGGCTCAACAACCCTAGAATCAATGTTCATCGATTGTACAAACCATTGATTAAAGCTGCCTTGGCAGAATGGTAAGAACAAAGCATCTTTCTGGCATTGGATACCTCAATGTTTTGGGATGAGTATTGTTTGGTTCGTTTATGTGTGATTCACAGAGGACGAGCCTTACCAGTAGTCTGGCGGGTGATGAAACACGAGAGTGCTAGTATTTCCTTCAAAAATTATCAGGAAATGATTCAACAATCACAGACGAGATTACCACAGGGAGTAGGAGTTTACAGTGGGGGACTTAAAAGACCTATTTCGACGGCATGGGGTTAAGTAAAGCACCCTAAAATATCCGAGATCGCGCTTTATACGGAATCAAGATTATGTTACGTGACTACTAACTTTCTGCATCAGTATCAAGTAACTCCAACGTTCCGCTTCACCCGCCACTAGTAGCGTCTCGGACTTAACGACAAGACTCGATACGGTCGGTGTGCAACGGGATTGTTAGACTGTGCCAACTTTGCGGAGTTCGACCTGTCCGCCTTCAAAAACCTGCATCATTAGCTGATAACCCTCCATCAGCGACATTCCAACAAGTGGTTCTGAATCAGCTTCGTCTACTGGAATTGTGACCAGTGCCCCATCCCAGACTACAACTGCTTCGTAAACGTCGAAAATACATTCACTACTATCTCCAAGAATTCAAGAATTGCTCGTCCTCGCCTTTTCCATGTCAAATTCAGTTGAGTGATTAGGTCTGGAGGCAGAGAAAGCCAGCCGTTAAAGCCTGTATCCACAATCGCATCTTGTGTATAAATTTTGCCATCGGAGTCACAAACGGAAAGTGGAATAATCGGTTCAAACTCCCCGTTGACGATTCCGGTCATCATTCGGTTCTCTTGGTGCGTCCGCCGAATCGACGAACATGGCGAGAACCAATGCGGACCATCCAGATTTGAGCGTCTGGGTGACGGGCTTCGAGGCGATCGCAAGCAGCAATTTCGCTTTTATCAACTTCAAAGTCTCCACTTTCAAGATCAATTGCTACTATCTTGCCGTAATTACCTGCCTCAACTTGGGGGCGCACCTGAGATTCATAAATCTCATCGCCACGGCGAGCATATTCTTCCTTGCTATAGCGGGGTTGTCGTCCTGTCATAATTAGGACTGAGGTTTGAGGATGAACAATAGCAATTCTAGCTGATTTGAGAAGGGTTAAACCTTAATCAAAAAGGGGAGGGTTAAGTAAAGCACCCTAAAATATCTGAGATCGCGCTTTATACGGAATCAAGATTATGTTACGCGAGTACTAACTTTCTGCATCAGTGTCAAGTCACTCCGACGTCCAAGGTCAGCGGCGGACTGAGATGTTTCTGAAAAAACGGGACGCGATCACCCGTCCGCTGCACTGCATAGTTAGACTTTGACAATAACTGAATTCTATCACTTTCTAGCAATGATCGCATTTTCTTAGTTCTGCGATCACAAACTGAATTACCAAGGAGGACTAATGTTTTAAGTTTTGCAGGGGCAATTAGCCTTGAACGATCACCGATAACCTCTCTGTGTACCGTGGGCGCCAACCAAAGTTAGTTTGCTGGCAACTACTCAATTTTCACTCCAATAGCCAAGCGAACAAATCTTTGATTGTAAGCTGAAACTCGTTTGCAAATGATGGTATTGGAACAACTTGATCTGGCTCGTCCAATACTTCAGGTTTGTGATTTTGACGATAGACAAACACAGTTTGTTCATCTGGATCGATTAACCACCCCATTTGGGTTTCATATTTCAGGCAATGAAGGATATTCTTTGTTACTTTTGTCTGGCTTTGATCAGGAGATAGAATTTCAATTGTCCAATCTGGCGCAACAGGAAATGTATTAGCTACTGCCCCATTCTGATCGCGGGGAATGCGGCTCCAAAGAAAGACTGCAATATCAGGAACAGTTGAACGGCCACCAAAGGTACAACGTAGCTCAGGAAACGCACGAGCGATACGCTTAGACTTAACTATACCATTGATAGCAGATACGAGTTCTCCTTGGATAATACTGTGTTTACCTTGAGGCATTGGTTTCTGAATAATTTGACCATCAATATATTCGCTCGCCGGCTTCGTTTCTGGTAATTGCAAAAACTCGGTCAAGGTCAGTGTTTTAGATGATGTTTGTAACATTTGGGTTTACCCTTCTATTTGCCAAACTCAGAACTCGCTCTCTATTTTAATGTTAATTAACTTTGCATTTAACGCCCAAATTAGACTTTGACAATAATTGAATTTTATCATCTTCTAGCAACGATCACGCTTTTTGGGTTCTGCGATCGCGCCTTGTCTAGACGACTTTGGTATGACTAACGGCATAGTTAAATGTTGACAAGCAAGTTTAGCATCTCCGCCAGGATTTCGATACTGTCCGTTGCAGCGCGGTGTTAGCCTACTTTAGACTTCAATGTAGATGTAGACTTCTTCTCTGTAAAGAGGGGTTAAGTAAACCACCCTAAAATATCGCGCTTTGTACGGAATCAAGATTATGTTACGCGAATACTCACTTTCTGCATCAGTATCAAGTAACTCCAACGTTAGACCTCACCGCGACTCTAGCAATTCTTCAACAGTCAATTCGATGTCGCTTGCAATTTGCCGTAGAAGCCTGGGAGAAATATCACGTCCTTTATGAAAGGGAACAGTTGTGCCTCGACCATCTTCATGCCGAAACTGCTTGTGTGAACCTTTTTGACGAACCTCTACAAAACCTAAATTTTCTAGAATACGTACAACCTCTTGCAGCTTCAGAACGGGAATGTCACTCATTGCTTACTGAACCACAATCTGTTGTGTCCCCACAAACTCCGTCTTGAATACTATTTCCTCATCTTCCAGGAGCATTTCAATTACTTCACCAAGATTCTCGTGCAACTCATCCAAAGTTTCGCCTTGGGAGTGCGCTCCAACAAACCCAGGAACATAACCAACATAGAGGTTAGTGTCAGAATCTCGCTCGACAATTGCAGTGAAGGTTCTCATAAGCTAGTTATTCTACTCGACTAGTCAACTTTTAGTTTTGCCAAGATTTTTAAGCGCTCAAGATAGTTTTTCATGTGTTCATTACTCTCTGTTGGAACACAGCCATCATTATACAAATAAATAAAAGTCCGTTAGGACATCCTTAAAATATCGGCGATCGCGCTTTATATCCCGCTTTGTACGGAATCAAGATTATGTTATACGAGCACTCACTTTCTGCATCAGTGTCAAGTAACTCCAACGGCTAAGTTGAGTGGCGGCTAGTACCCTCTGCATCCTCACCGAGATCTCCTGCCTGTCCGCTCCAACGTATTGTTAGACCGCGCTTCGGAGGCAAGCTGACAACTTCTCTTCCGCCTTCTGCTTGCTTCTTCTGCCAATCTGCAAACATTGCATCCAAATCGTAATTAAAGGATTTAGCGTGTTCTTCGCGGATTTTATGAATTTCATCTAAGATTTCATCTTGCCACATGGCTCAATCTCCTAATAATTCGTAGGGAGTGCAGATTACGGGTAACTGATATCCAAAATCAAGGCCGATCTCCTCAAGCTTCCTCTGAATCTGGGCATTTGCAATATGCTTACAGTTCCAGGTTAACAGGTAATCCAAGCCGTGGACGGTGGCTGCTGCAATGTGAACCGCATCGTCAGAAGCCTTGGGAGGAAGATTGCTCCGCGAAAGAAACTGAGCAGCTAAACTTCGTACAGATTGATTGAGTTCCACTAATGGCAAACCATTAATAATTTCCAGGCGTTTCAGTGCAATTTCTTCATCTCCTCGTGCCACTTCATCTAGGACAACTTGCGAAATAAAGAGTGTGAATGTACTGCTGTGAAGTTCCCACCACTCCTTTGTCACCTCTATATTTGCTGCCAAAATCAAATTCCTTGTCGATCTGGCAGTAAGGTATCCTAGAATACTGGTTTCGATATAAACAGTTTCACTCATACGTTTCAGCTCGCGATCCTGTTTATTTTAGACTAAGCCATAGCTCGTCTGCCTTTGCGACCATAGATCACAACTGAACTAGCCGATCAGCATACAGATTGCTCAGCACATCACTGTGTAATAAGCCAGCCAGTTTTTTTGGGCAGATTGTCAGGGGAAAAGCGCGATCGCTAACCGAGAAGCATTGGCTCCTTTTGCGCCTTCGTGTACTAGTTGCTATCTAACGGCATAGTTCAACGGCGACAAGCAAGTTT
>JAAANX010000165.1 GCA_009909085.1 Cyanobacteria bacterium GSL.Bin1
CTTCAGGGACGTTCGGTGATTACTTTTTTCCAACAGGCTTTGCAAAGTCCTCTCACCGGTGAGCCTTGTCCTTCTCTCATTCCCCAGTTTTGCCACACCTGAATCCTTACCTTTTTAGAATCCCTCGTCTATCCAGATGGTTGGATTGCTTAGCATCGGAAAGAGTTAAACGAAAAGTAGAAAAGGGTGGATTTTGGTTTTATTTATTGATGACTCCAGTTCTAGGAACTTGGGGAATGGGCTTAGCCCTAAAACTACTTCAAATTCCTCCCCATCGATTTTTTCTTCCCACATTCTTGAGTGTAATCATTGCAGCAATACTAATTGCCTTACTTGTTGTCTTAGGAGTTGACTGGTTGATGCCTAAGGATGAAATTTAACAAACCTGCTAGGAATATTTTTGATGAACTTCTACTCTTCGTAGAGTGGGCATTGCCCACCCTACCATTAATTCAGATAATAATTGACGCTTTAATTCTTGAGAAGAAATTCCTTTATCTTTTTCAGATGTATAATCATCCCATGCCCTTTGACTTTGAATAATTTCCTCAATTGGCATGGTTTCATCTTCTCCTTCAACTTCTACGGGTTGATTAACTAATTCTTTTAACTCGCCCAGTAGTTTTAACTTCTCAGAGAGGCTAAGGGATTTAATTTGACTGAGTACCTGAATATAGTGATTAGTCATTGTTAAAAGTTATATGGTTATAAGACTACCCGATCATAAGATTTCCGACAGTCGAAGAGATGAAGTTGGTATCAGGTGGGCGATGCCCACCCTACGGTTTAGTTTAACTTTTATTTATTATTTTGATTTTGAAACCCTCTAGAATAAGGAAGTTTCCTGATTGCAGCCATTAAAACCGATAAACTGGGAAATAAGGAAAAGGAAGCTGATGCAATGACCATGCAAAGTATCTCTAATCAATCTCAACTCTTCACTTTAGAGGAATTTCTGGCTTATGACGACGGTAGTGATCAACGGTATGAACTGGTGGATGGAGAATTAGTTGAAATGCCACCGGAAACGCAAGGGAATCTGCAAATTGCCAAGTATTTATTATTTGAATGGGCAAAATATCTACCCTTACAATTAATTGCTTTGGGAACTGAATTAGAAGTGACTGGAAAACGGAGTTCTTGTCGCGTTCCTGATCTCCTCCTCCATACAGAAGAATCTTTAGCAGCTTTACCGAAAGATCGACGGGCTACCATTACCCGTGATATGCCCCCGCCTGCTTTAGTTGTGGAAATTGTTTCCCCAGGACAAGAAAATCGCGATCGCGATTACCGTTATAAACATACCGAATACGCAGCACGAGGAATTACCGAATACTGGATCATCGATCGCGAGACTCAACAAGTAACCGTCTGTCTTTGGGTGAACGGCAAATATGAAGATACAGTTTACACAGGGGATACTCCTCTGAAATCAACGGTGATTCCAGAGTTTAACCTCAGTGCGAGTCAGATTTTACGCTTTGCCGAAAACTAAAAAGCAAAAATGGTACGGACTAATCCCACAGTAATTGTGTCATTCTCACCGTTATTTTCGGGATTAAAAATAACCAAAACTCCAGGTTCAATACTGATGTTATCGTTGACTTGATAACGATAAGACCCTTCGAGGTGAAACGCACTTTCATCGCCAGTGGGTCCCCCATCATTTGCCGTTACTTTGGGCGGTTGACCAATAATAATTCCCGCACGACTACCCCGATTATCTACATTCGGGAAAGCAAAGGTTAACGCCCAGTTGAAAATCGTTGCATCATCCCCAGCACTAACAGAAGTTCCAGCAAAACCAATCCCATCTTCTTCCGCTTGTGCTTGCGTTAATCCTGCCCATCCGGCAAGGATAAAATTAGAGCTAATCCGAGAGTTCGCTTGCAAGCCAAAATGATTAGCAGAGGTGGCAATATTCCCGCTAAAGGGAGCATTGGCGACACGACTCCCTGTTCCGCCTGAAACAAAGGGTTCTCCTCCTGGATAATAGGCACGGACATAAGTTAACCCTAAACTGAGGTTATCGCTAGGGTAAAACGCAAGTTGTCCTAAGGCAGCAAAAGAACCGTTAAATAAGCCTTGATTCACATCCGCAGGGTTACGGGCGAGATATCCCGCAGAAAGCGTGAGAGCGTCGCTGAGTTCATAATTGAAGGTTACGCCAGCCCCCGCAGCCCCCTGAATATAAATGGGGTTCATGCGCCCAAAGTTGGAAATTGAACCTTTAACTGCATTGGCAAAAAAACCGTTAAAGTTATCAATATGAGCGTTAAAACGTCCCCTGCTGGCATCGATCGCGTAAGAAAAACGCTCTCCTACTGCTGCTGCATAAAATAATTTGCCAAGGACAACATTGCCATCAGTATCGCGATCAAAGGCAAGACGAGTCATATTAGTCCCCGTTGTTCCAGCAGCATTGAAACGGGTGACATCTGTGGCATCAAGGCGCACTTTGAGAAGATCGCGACCGGTAAAACTACTATCAAAATTGAGACGAACGCGATTGTTAAAAACAACTCCTTCATCAACATCAGGAGCGTTATTCGCATCAGCAAAAACCGGAACAGCTTGGTTGCTGCCAAGAGCACTATTCAAGGAAAATAGTACCGTTCCTTTGAGTTTGGTAGTCGTAGAAAACTGATTGTCTTCTAAAACAGTGGTGCGTGCTTGCAAGTTATCTACTCGCGTGCTGAGAGTCGTCAGTTCGGCTTCAAAGTCTATCGTGAGGCGTTGTAGCGTTGCTAAGTCTGCTTCGGTTACGTCTGTTGGGTTATTGCTGATCAAATCTTCAATTTGTCGCAAACATTGCTCTAAGGCTGCTGCAAATTCGTAACGGGTGAGAGCGCGGTTACCATCAAAACCCCCATCAGGAGAACCCGCAATGCAACCATAGCGTTCGATTAAATTCCGTAGTGCTTCAAATGCCCAGTCATCAGGAGACACATCTCGCAGTTCAAAAACATTGTTCACTTGCGAAGAATTATCTCTCTGGGTTCTGTCTGTCAAAGATTGTCCTTGGGCAACGTTCCCCCCATTGAACAAAATCGTCATGATTCCAAAAACTGCAAGCCCTTGCTTGCCTAAATCAGGCATAGTCACTCCTCACTAAAATGATAATCATTATCATACAATAACAAGAGTTATCTCCCCTGACAAGACAAAGCAATCAGCCATTATTCCTTGTCTAGTCACCGAAACGGCAATCTCACCTTTTTAAGGTTGACTCGAAAGACAAGAGTTGTCCTCGACAGCCTCATGAAGCAAAACACTCACCGCTGCCGAATCCACTGGCTCAAAGGGAACATTAACGGTTGACCCAAGATGCGAATGCTATACTATTTGCCAGGTCATTTCCTGCCCCGCCCCTAAAGGAACAAGTCCCGATTCCATCAATGGAACTTCATCAGGAACGCGCCAAGTCGTTTTGGATAAGGTAACTCGCTCGGTATTGCGCGGCAGTTGATAAAAATCTGGACCATAGAAACTAGCGAACGCTTCCAGTTTATCCAGTGCTTGCATACTTTCAAATGCTTCGGCATACAACTCGAGGGCGTGCAACGCCGAAAAGCATCCGGCGCAGCCACAGGAACTTTCTTTGCTGGTGCGGGTATGGGGAGCGCTATCAGTACCCAGAAAAAACTTCGGATTCCCCGATGTTGCTGCTTGCAACAAAGCCTGACGATGCTCCTCCCGTTTCAAAATAGGCAGGCAATAAAAATGGGGACGCAGACCGCCTTTGAACAGGGCATTACGGTTAAATAACAAATGTTGGGGTGTGATGGTTGCCGCGATCGCGCTGGCAGAGAGGATATACTGCACCGCATCAGAAGTGGTGATATGCTCAAGCACCACCCGCAGGTTCGGAAATCGTTGCTTGAGGGGGATTAAATGTCGCTCGATAAACACCTTCTCGCGATCAAACGTATCAACATCACGATCCGTCACTTCCCCGTGCAGTAATAACGGCATATCTACTTGCTGCATCGCTTCAAAAACGCGATCGCACTTGCGAATATCCGTCACACCGGAGTCAGAGTTGGTCGTTGCCCCAGCTGGGTAGTATTTAACTGCTTTGATAAATTGGGACTCCTTCGCCCGGAAAATCTCGTCGGGGCTGGTATTGTCGGTGAGGTAGAGCGTCATCAATGGCTCAAACGGTTTGCCCTCTGGAATGGCAGCGAGGATGCGATCGCGATAGGCGCTTGCATCTGCCACTGAGCGGATCGGGGGCTTCAAGTTTGGCATGACGATCGCGCGGGCAAACTGACGCACCGTGTAGGGCAGAACCGCTTTCAGTGTTGCACCATCGCGGAGATGTAGATGCCAATCGTCAGGTCGGGTGATAGTAAGCTGTTGCATTCTTTTATTATAAAATGGCAACAAGAACCTCACATCGAAAGCCAGTTGAGTTGGTTAGGTTACATGACTATTTGCAGAGTTCACCCCCCTCATAACTACCCAGGGAGCAATAATGGAGTTCCGAGCCTACAAACCAAGCGATTCATCAGCTATAGAAAGCCTTTTTGCTTCGGTGTTCTCCCAATCTGAAGGTGAGCAAGAAGGGAAACTGATCGGCAACCTGGCAAAGGAATTGATTGCCACGACTAACAGTAGAGATCTATATGGATTTGTTGCTGTTGATGGGGAACAGATGATTGGCGCGATATTCTTCAGTCGGTTGACTTTCGCTTGTCACGGGGAAGCCCCGCGCTCTACCCGATCGGGTGGGCGACGGGATGAGGAGTGGTGAGTCGAGGGGTTCAATACCCCGAAGACGAACACATCTTCACCGTTTTTGCGTTATACTA
>JAAANX010000166.1 GCA_009909085.1 Cyanobacteria bacterium GSL.Bin1
GTTTCTGCCGGACGCAGCGTACTGCCGGGTCAACTGATAGGCAAGTGCTACGCAGGAAAGCCCATTCGTGAGGATGGGAAGCCCGCGCTGTACCGATAGGTCAGCGCCGGGAGATGTCACTTAACAAAATGGGTGATCAATTGGAATAATCTCTGGGGAAAGCTATATTCAATCATTTTGGATTAATGACCTAATTCACTTAAAAATAAAAACTTAAGTGAGGTTATTTTCGTGCTTTTCTAGAGGAGTGTTTCCATTGGCCGATTTTTTTGAACATCCGATTCTGAATTCCCCCTACATTTATCCCTCTCGACATTGGGAATTAGATGAAGACGGTCAGCCAACGAATCAAATTCTCAAACAGCGACGACGCGCTGAGTTTATTACACCCGTCCCGAAACCGAAGAAGCGCAAGGGGTCTAGAGGCACACAAAAAGAACTGGTTTTGGATACAGGTGACGGTTTATCCACAGAAGAACAGCAGTATGATCCGACCCCGATTATCAACGGCATCCGAGACCAGGTGAATGCTTGGCGTCAATTATCAGATCCCAAAGATTGGAGAGTAACGCCGGAAACAGCGCGATTGCTTCAACATTGGCGGAATTACGATTTTCAAGGCATTCGTCCGTTTTTTTGTCAGGTGGAAGCAGTGGAAACAGCAATCTGGTTGATGGAGGTGGCGCCGAAGTTAGGGAAGAAAGGGGAAAGTTATCTGAATCATCTGGTTAATGCGAATGAGCAAGCCAATCCAGAAATTTATCGGACAGCGTTGAAGTTGGCGACAGGCGCGGGAAAAACGACTGTTATGTCGATGTTGATTGCTTGGCAGACGGTTAATGCAGTGCGTCGTCCGCAAAGTAAACGCTTTACACGGGGATTCCTCATTGTTGCCCCAGGTGTCACAATTCGCGATCGCCTGCGAGTTTTACAGCCCAATGATCCTGATAGCTACTACGAAAATCGTGAGTTAGTTCCCAATGATATGTTGGGTGACATCCAAAAAGCCAAAATTGTGATTACGAATTACCATGCTTTCAAACTGCGAGAACGTATGGAAGTTTCAAAAGGGACCAAAGCTTTACTGCAAGGGCATGATGGGGAACTCAACACCTTAGAGACGGAAGGACAAATGCTCCAGCGGGTGATGCCGGAATTGATGAGCATGAAGAATATTGTGGTGTTGAATGATGAGGCGCACCACTGCTATCGGGCCAAACCAGACAGCGATGACGAGGAAGGAACGCTGAAAGGGGATGAGAAAGATGAAGCGAAGAAAAATAATGAAGCGGCACGGCTTTGGATTTCGGGTTTAGAAATTGTGCAACGGAAGCTGGGCGTTAAAACCGTCTATGACTTATCCGCGACGCCGTTTTTCTTGCGAGGGTCTGGTTATGCAGAGGGAACGCTTTTCCCTTGGACGGTTAGCGACTTTTCTCTGATGGACGCGATCGAGTGCGGTATTGTTAAACTGCCCCGCGTCCCTGTAGCGGATAACATTCCTGGTGGCGAGATGCCGAAGTTTCGGAATCTCTGGGAACATATCCGTCAAGAAATGCCGAAGAAAGGGCGAGGCAAAACAGGTCAAAAACTTGATCCGTTAAGTATTCCGTCTGAACTGCAAACGGCGCTCGAAGCCTTGTACGGTCACTATGAAAAAACGTTCCAGTTATGGGAAGAAGCAGAAATTAGCGTTCCTCCTGTTTTCATTGTGGTTTGCAACAATACGTCAACCTCGAAGTTAGTCCATGACTATATCGCAGGTTTTCATCGCATGGGTAATGATGGAGAAAGTGAAACCTATCATCAAGGCAGACTTTCTCTATTCCGCAACTACGATGAGTATGGCAATCGCCTGGCACGTCCGCGAACCCTGTTAATTGATAGCGAGCAACTGGAATCGGGTGAAGCCCTTGATAAGAATTTTCGAGACATTGCAAGTGAAGAAATTGAACGCTTTCGGCGTGACTTAGTGCAACGGACGGGAGACACAGCGGCGGGTCAAAAGATATCCGAGCAAGATTTACTGCGAGAAGTGATGAACACCGTTGGCAAGAAAGGTCGTTTAGGAGAATCGGTGCGTTGTGTGGTTTCGGTATCGATGCTCACGGAAGGGTGGGATTGCCAAACAGTTACTCATGTTTTGGGAGTACGGGCATTTGGGACGCAACTTTTGTGTGAGCAGGTGGTGGGACGGGCTTTGCGCCGACAATCTTACGATCTCAATGAAGAGGGTTTATTTAATCCTGAATATGCCGATGTCTTGGGCATTCCCTTCGATTTTACCGCCAAGCCAGTGGTTGCCCCTCCCAAACCGCCTAGAGAGACGATTCAAGTTTGTGCGGTGAAACCGGATCGCGATCATCTCGAAATTCAGTTTCCCCGTGTGGAAGGGTATCGGGTGGAATTACCCGAAGAACAGCTTTCTGCTCACTTTTCCAGGGATTCTGTCCTCGAATTAACTCCGAATCTCGTCGGTCCTTCCATTACTAAAAACCAAGGGATTGTTGGCGAAGGCGTGGATCTAACCATTGATCATTTGCAGAAAATGCGACAGTCAACGATTCTCTTTCATTTGACGAAGCATCTCCTCTACAGCAAGTACCGCGACCCTGGAGAAGAACCCAAACTTCATTTATTCGGTCAACTGAAACGCCTTACCCGCCAGTGGCTGGATGGTGGGTATCTCAAGTGCAAAGGAGGAACGTATCCCGCTCAGTTGATTTATCAGGAAATTGCGGACATGGCGTGTGAGCGGATTAAGCAGGCGATTACGGAGTCGATTAAGGGAGAACGCCCGGTGAAAGCAATCTTGGATGCCTATAATCCCACTGGATCGACCTCTTATGTCAACTTCAACACCTCTACTCCCAATCGTTGGCAAACCAATCACCGATCTTGCCATATCAATTGGATTATTTGCGACAGCGACTGGGAAGCGGAATTTTGCCGCGTTGCGGAAGCGCATCCGAAAGTTCATGCCTATGTGAAAAACCACAATTTAGGTCTGGAAGTGCCGTATTTGATGGGTTCAACGCCGAGGAAATATTTACCCGATTTCATTGTGCAAATTGATGACGGACAAGAGCATTATCTCAATCTCATTGTCGAAATCAAAGGGTATCGCGGGGAAAATGCCAAGGAAAAAGCGAATACCATGCGGACTTACTGGATACCAGGGGTGAATAACTTAGGCGGTTTCGGACGCTGGGCATTTGCTGAGCTAACCGATGTCTACAAAATCGAATCTCAATTTAACAAACTAATGGATCAATTGACTGCTGCGAAGGCGGCTTAAGAGCAAATTATGGCAACGAAAAAAAAGCAATCCCAAGCCAAACAAGTTGAAACCTTAACCCATAAAAAAGCGAACCGCACTAACATTCCCACCGCAGAGTATGAGTCGGTGGTTCCTGAAGAGCAAAAGACGCCAATCCAAGTCGCTTATGAACGTCGCAATCGCGATTTAGATCCGCAACTCACCTGGCGAGGAAAAGATGAGCAGGATTGGTCGGATTTAGTAGTCAATGCACCGCCCCTCTACATTCAGGAAAAGGTACATCCCAAGGTTTTAATTGATGATTTAATCAAGCGGAGTAAAGAGCGTACAGAAGCTGATCAAGACAAACAATTTGACCTCTTTGCCGACTTCAACGGCCTTCCTGATTCAGCCAAAGCCACAGAATTTTACCAGCATGATGCGAATTGGACAAACCGCCTGATTTTAGGGGACAGCTTGCAGGTAATGGCTTCGCTGGCGGAGAGGGAAGGATTGCGGGGAAAAGTGCAGTGTATTTATCTTGATCCGCCTTATGGGATTAGTTTTAACTCAAATTTTCAGTGGTCAACGACAACACGGGATGTGAGAGATGGGAAGACGGATCATATTACCCGTGAACCAGAACAGGTAAAGGCGTTTCGGGATACGTGGCGCGATGGGATTCATTCTTATTTGACGTATCTCAGGGATCGCTTGACAGTTGCAAGGGATTTATTAAGTGAGAGTGGCTCAGTTTTTGTTCAGATTGGAGATGAAAATGTTCATCGAGTTCGTATTATTCTAGATGAGATTTTTGGAGACGAAAATTTCGCTGCACTTATTACTTTTCGTAAGAAAATGATGCCGTTGGGGTCAGATGTTGCTGAAGGAGTTAGTGATTATATTCTTTGGTATTCAAAAAATAGAGAGTCTATTAAAAGCCATCCAATTTTTTCAGAAAAGATTAGTGAAGGTGAAGCTGTATGGTCACAGATGATTTTACCTGGTGGATATCGTACTCGTCTTTCCAAAAATGAGCGGGAAAATCACTCTTTATTATCAAGCAAAGCTAAAGTATATCAACCTATTTCCTTACTGCCAGCGCAATATAGACCAAATCAAGATTTTAAATTCAACTTTGAAGGACGCAACTGGAATCCACCTAAAAAGAGTAGTTGGAAGACAGACTTTTCAGGGATGTCTCGTCTAAAATTGGCTAGAAGAATACATCCAAGTAACTCCTCATTAAGATATGTTCTTTTCCATGCCGACTATCCAGTTGGTCGAATAACCAATTTATGGGCAGATTCTAGCGGTGCAACACAGCAAGTTTACGTTGTGCAAACGAATACGGAAGTAGTTAAACGCTGTATTTTAATGGCTACAGACCCTGGAGATTTAGTGCTGGATCCAACTTGTGGTTCAGGAACAACCGCTACTGTTGCCGAACAATGGGGTCGTCGGTGGATTACGATTGATACTTCTCGTGTTGCACTCGCTCTTACCCGCGCCCGTCTGATGGGAGCAAAATATCCTTACTACCTATTGGCAGACTCTCCCGAAGGACAAAAAAAAGAAGCAGAAATTAGTCGCACCACTCCTTCTAATAGTCCAACCTATGGGAATATCCGCCAAGGCTTTGTCTATGAACGAGTTCCCCATATCACTCTAGGTGCCATTACTAAAAATAGTGAAATCGACGTAATCTGGGAAAAATATCAACCCCAAGTGACCCCAGCCCTGGAAAATCTTAACAATGCCCTCAAGGGTCATCAAACCCCCTTCCAAGTAACCACTGGCGGTCGAGACGGAAAAACGGTTGATTTTACCGCTAATGGCACGGTTAAACTACCATCAGGAGAAGAAGCCCCTGCTAACGCCTTACTGGAATGGGAAATTCCTCGGGAAAAACCAGAAGATTGGCCCAAGGAAACCCAGCCCTTACTCGATGCTTTCTGGGAAGCGAGGATTAACCGTCAAAAAGAAATCGACAAGTCCATTGCAGCCAACGCCGAACAGGAAATTCTCTACGATAAACCCTATGAGGATAAATCGAAGGTGCGAGTGGCGGGTCCCTTCACCGTAGAAAGCCTTTCTCCCCATCGTGTTCTCACAGTCAATGAGAATGATGAACTGGTGGATGGCAATCAGGAGGAATCCCCCGACAATTCAAAAGGGGACTTTGCCAGTATTATCCTCGAACATTTGAAAACCTCTGGCGTACAACAAGCCCACAAGGAAGACAAAATCAACTTTACCTCCATCAACGGCTGGCCAGGGGAATACATTTGCGCGGAAGGAACTTACCTCGAAGGCGAGAGCGAAACCGAAAAACGAGCGGGAATCTTTATCGGTCCTGAATTTGGTACGGTTTCTCGACCGGATCTCGTTGCAGCAGCAAGAGAAGCTGGGGATGCAGGATTTGATGTTCTGATTAGTTGTGCTTTCAACTATGATGCTCACTCGGCTGAGTTCAATAAATTAGGACGCATCCCAGTGTTAAAAGCCCACATGAATGCGGAACTACACATGGCCGATGACCTGAAAAATACAGGGTCTGGCAACTTGTTCGTCATTTTTGGTGAGCCTGATATCGAAATCAAACCTGTTGAAGACAATCAAATTCAAGTCCAGATTCACGGCGTTGATGTGTTTCATCCCCAATCTGGAGAAGTGCGTTCTAGTGGTCCCGATGGCATTGCTTGCTGGTTTATCGACACTGACTACAACGAAGAAAGTTTCTTTGTGCGCCACGCCTATTTTCTGGGAACAGGCGACCCCTACAAATCACTAAAAACAACGCTCAAATCAGAAATTGACCAAGAAGGCTGGGATAGTCTTTATAGTGAAGTGTCCCGTCCTTTTGAAAAGCCAGCGTCGGGACGCATTGCGGTGAAAGTAATCAATCATTTGGGCGATGAAGTGATGAAAGTGTTTAACGTGGATTAAAGGAGAACATCAAAAGTGAAATGAATAACCACACTGAAAATATCAATTTAGAACAGATCAAACAACAAATTCGTTATCTAACTAACCAAAACGGGAAAACGACAGATGTATTAATTCCTCTAGAAACATGGGAAACAATTCTAGAAGCATTAACGGCAGAATATGATCTAATAGACAGCAAAGAAGAAATCATTGCCGACCGTGAACTACCCCAACCTGCTATCGCGAGGTTGGGGCTTCCTACCCATCAAACTGCGAAACGGTAGCTGTCTTACGACCTCTACTATCTCGACTTACATTTGGGCGATAGGCGATCTCCCCC
>JAAANX010000167.1 GCA_009909085.1 Cyanobacteria bacterium GSL.Bin1
TTCTTTCGGGGAGAAAGGAGGGTTGGTTTGGTACATGATCTGGCTTTCATGCTAAAGGTTTCTCCTACATTTTAAGCGTAAGGGCGATCGCGCAGAGGAGCTATCTTGTCATTAGTCAACTTGATCGAGCTTTAAGATAAGGATAGATCGGTTTAGGAAAAAAGGACACGACAATCAGCTATGGACGCTAAAGAATCTCTCTTTGCTAAAATCGAACAAATTCCTGAATCTTTCTATCCAGAAGTGTTGAATTTTGTTGAGTACCTCAAATACAAACATCATCTTCAGCAGAAGACAGAAACGGCTTTCCTGAGTGAATCGGTAATGGCAAAAGATTGGTCAACAACAGAGGAGGATGAAGCGTGGCAACATTTGTAAAAGGAGATGTGGTCATTTCTCATTCCCCATACTCTTGTAAGAAGACCAGAAAATCGGTTAAGGCTCTTCGGTTGGATTCGCTGGCTTCGAGTTGATGCCGTATTTGGAGAACAGCCCATCGATTTTGGATTCGAGCACGGCGAGCTGCTCGTTCTCTTTCTTGAGCTTCTCTTTCTCCTGCTTGAGCCAAGCGGTCTGTTTCTCGGTTTCGACGGTTCCACTCAATGCCGAAATTAACCATTGCCACCAGGAGGGCTGCCACAGTGAGCCGGTTACTCCAGAGTCGGGGTTCGGTGATTTGTCCGAGGATTGTGAAATCTTGTTCATCATAAAATCTTAAAAAGGCAACAGCAATGGTGAGAAGGCTTAAGAGGGTTGCAGGCAGCAGAGAGAGGAAGTTGAGCCAGATGAGCGATGTTTTCATTCTATCGGATCGGTCAGAGCAAAGTTCATTCTACCTTGATTGAGATTTCGCCAAAACTGTTTGAATAATGCTCAAAACAATCACGATCTAGGTCTTGAAACCAGCTCATGGTAATCGGTAGGGTTTCCATTGCATCTTCTTAATCGTAGTTAGCTCCCGCTCTCTGGGATGGAAGCGCATAAAACTACGTCCCGTGAAAATCCAAATGATGCTGCGGAAGGTATCGCGCAGAGTATCGACCCAAGGTTCAGGTTGAGGTCGCGAGGGAATGCCAATGGGGGTAATGGCAATGTTACGGCTGCCGAAGACGAAAAAGCCTATTACTTGGGCGCGAGGGAGGTGAAAGTCTGAGGTGAGGAGATAGACGTGATGGATGTTCTGTTGTTTCAATTTGTCAATAAGGCAGGTGAAGTTGGTGACGGTATCGACAGCGCAATAGTCTAAGTGAAGGCGAGAGAGGGGAATTCCCGCTTCTTGGAAGTGGGGTTTTGTCCAATCAGGAGAAGACCCCGAAGAGATCCAAATGGGGAGTTGGGGATAGGCTTGGGCGAATTTAGCTGCTGCTTGTTCTCTTTCTCTTCCGCCACCGAGGACAAAGATGGCTTGGGGTTGAGGCGTTTGGTGTTGAATAATCGCGCTTTGAATGGGAATTACACCCAGTCGAACCATGAAGAGTAAAAGCACAATTTTGGCGATGAATCGTGGAGAAAAAGCCTTTTTCATCACAGCAGGTTTCATTTTGAAGAATTTGATCTGCCTCTAAGCAAATGATGATATCCAGCTTGAATATTGTGATAGGAATACTCGATGTTGCTTTTTTCTCTATTTGCAGGCGTTGTCATAAAAAAATAACCTCTTTTAGTGGTTTCAATCCAATCAATTATAAGTGGAACTATCTAGATATTAGAATTGTTATCATCATTAGTGCTAGGCAAGAAGGCTGGATTTAGAATCTTTTCTGTTTTAAAAGGAGTTTGAGGTGGAAAAGTTTCTAATGGTAAACCCGTTTCAGCAGCAGCAAGTTCTCGTGCATCTTGATAGCATTCATTCAATACTTCACTAAAGTATCGCTTTAAGCTGGGACTATCTTTGAATAGTTTTTCGAGTCTTCTCCGATGTTCTCGAATGGTAAACAGCCAACTGTTAGAATGGTTTTGGGGTTGATATTGGTATTTCAGCAAGTGCATGATGAGAATTGTTAAGTTGCTTTCTACTGCTCGTTTTTCACTTTTCCCCATGTCAGCAAGTTCTTCAATTAAATTGGCAACATCTAGTGCAGAAAAGTCACCCGTTGCCAGTTGCTCTTGAGTTTTTTTTAGCCAAAGGTAATAATCTTGATCATAAAGTTGGGGTTGGTTAGAAACTTGATGGGTTTGCATGATAAATTCTGCCTGATCTGGCTTTGTCAACTATTTTAGTTAATTGTATGCGCGATCGCGCAATAATTCGTTTTTTCCTTAGTATGTATTTTAGGAAATCAAGAGGGTTAAATTGGCAACTTACGAACTCGATAACGGGAATTTTCTACAATAATTATTGCTCCTTGTTCTAAGCTACTTCCACATTCACCAAGAACCGTCCTAAGTTTATTAATAACAGAATTGGGAGTTGCATCATCAATCCGAAAAATAATGACACTCGGTAAGGAATCTGAACTAGCTGCCAGTAAGTCGCTGAAGTCTAAATCAAAGGTCAAGATAATTCGTTTCTCTTCCTTAGCTTTTTCTAAGATAGATGAGTCTGCTAAGCGTTGTAATCCCTCCTCGCGTAAATGCAAGGCTTCGTGACCTGCTTGTTGTAACCAATGGACAACGGTCTGTGAAACTCCCATATCTGCTAGGAATCTCATACTTATTAATTGGCTAGAGGATAGATTTCATCCCGAGTTAAAAAGGCAGCATATTGTAAAGATTCTTTAATATCTTCTGGTTCTAAATCAGGGTATTCTTTGAGGATTTCATCTTGACTCATCCCATTAGCTACAAGGTTCACCACCAAGGAGACAGGAATTCGTAATCCCCGAATACAGGCTTGCCCACCCATTTTTTTTGTATCAAAGGTAATTCGTTGCGACATGGTTTCCTTTAGTATTTCTATTCATTTTAAGGTTTTCTTTTTGCAGATGGCTGTATAAATTTCAATTAATTGAGTCGCAATTTGATCCCAAGTGTAGTGGTTGAGGATGAATTGACGATCCTGCTCTCCGATTTACGTGCAAATTCAAGATATTTTACTCAGTTACTGGTTCTTCGCTAAGTTTGCTTTTAATTTTCCTAGCATTTGCCGAGTTCCTTCTAACATTCCCGTTTGAATTAACTGTGGAATCAGATCGCTGATGGGAAAATCAGGAAACATCAGGCTATTTTGCACTTGTTCATATCCAGTTTCTGAGAAAACAAAAATTTGTAATTTGTCACTACTATAGATCCAAACTTCAGGCACTTTCAAAGCCTCATAAGCCTTGATCACTGTTTTTGAGGTCACATCACATTCAATTGCTAAATCAGGAGGAGGAGATTGGGTTAAATCTAGATTAGTCAAACTGCGAGCGTAAGCAGCATTTTGGATATAAAAACAGGTATCAGGTTCGATTCCCGCCATTTCTGGATATTTTAGGGTAGTTGAACCAAAATCTTCCCAATCTCGTCCTTGATCTTCCAGAATCGCAGTGACAATATAAGCGATGAGACGATGGGGTCTTTCATGGGCAGCAGAAGGAGACATGATTTCTAAGGTACCCGAATGATAAACCAATCGTAAGTTTCGATTTTCTCCTAACTCTTGTTGGATGGCTTCATAGTCTTGCCATGAAATACCACTTATAGAAACCAGACTCCCTGGCATCAATTGCAGATTTGGCAGTGGAATAGTAACACTCATAAGTTCCTCGTAACGGTTAGATCAAAACGAGTAGTAGCTTGTAAAAGTTCTAAAGGGTCTCAGGGTCAACACCCAACGCTCTCAGCTGGTCTGCCAAGCGTTCGGCTCGTTGAGACTCTTGTTCCGCTCGTTGAAACTGTTCTTCGGCAGGAGTGAGAAGCCAATTATGGTTTTGATCGTACCAACGCAACCATAGGCGATCGATTCCTTCATATTCTCCTTCCCATAAGCCTAGTCCCAATTGCGCTTGTTCTAACCAAATTCCTTGTCCTTCGATCGATATTACTTGATAATGACTACCCATTAAGGCAAAGGCGTGGAACTCATTGTTATAGCGGTTAAAGACGAAATAATAAGGCACTCTGAGGATTTGCTCATAAACCGTCCACTTACTAGGGGGCTGACCCACTTCTCTTAAATAATTGCGCCCTAAGTCTTCTCCTTCCGTCCCTGGTGAAAGTAATTCCACCACAACAAAGGGATTTATTCCTTCTTGCCAAGTGACATAACTTAAGCGGAGGTCTTTTTCTTCATAAAGTCGGGAAACTCCTAAAACGGCAAACCAATCGGGGCGTTTATACCATTGAGGATGACGGACATCATAATAAACATTGAGGTCAGCAGCGATAAAGACTTCCTCGCTAGCATAAGTTGGGGGACGAAAGGTCTGGCGTAATAATTCTGGTTGCAGGAGATGAAATTCGTCGGGCAAGCCGGGCTCCTCCGAGTCTTCACTAGGCAGGTCGTACATAGTAGGAAGGGTTTCTTTCGGGGAGAAAGGAGGGTTGGTTTGGTACATGATCTGGCTTTCATGCTAAAGGTTTCTCCTACATTTTAAGCGTAAGGGCGATCGCGCAGAGGAGCTATCTTGTCATTAGTCAACTCGATCGAGCAACTTCTTTTAAACTGAGGATAGATGTTTAGGAGAAAAAGGACGCGACAATCAGCTATGGACGCTAAAGAATCTCTTCTTGCTAAAATCGAGCAAATTCCTGAATCTTTCTATCCAGAAGTGTTGAATTTTGTTGAGTACCTCAAATACAAACCTGATCTTCAATCTTAAGAGTGAAACTACTGTGTTGAGTGAATCGGCACTTACAAAAGATTGGTCAACTACAGAGGAGGAGGAAGCGTGGCAACATTTGTGAAAGGAAATTAGGAGGTAACAAATATGTTTCTTCAAGAAAAAATCGATAATGAGTTGACACGAGAAGAGAAATTAGTCACTTTAGAGGAATTTCTTAACTGGTATCCCGATGGTTATGAAGGGCGCTTTGAATTACAGGGTGGAGTAATTGTCAAAATGCAACCCACTGGAACCCATGAACAAGTATCAGGTTTTCTCGCTATGGAAATTGCTTTTGAAATTAAACGTTTGAATTTACCCTTTTTTATTCCTCGACAGGGATTAATTAAAGCTATAGATACGGATAAGTCCGCTTATATTCCTGATGTCATGGTATTAGACAAAGATTCTATTAAAAACAATGAACCAATGTGGAAGAAGCGATCGACAATTACTCAAGGAAAAACCGTTAAATTAGCAATTGAAGTCGTCAGTAACAATTGGCAGGATGATTATTTGATGAAATTGGGTGAGTATGAAAAATTAGGTGTTGAAGAATATTGGATCGTTGATTACTTAGGGTTAGGGGGAAGACGTTATATTGGGACTCCTAAACAACCCACTATTTCTATTTATCATTTAGTAGATGAAGAATATACCGTCAATTTATTTCAAGGACAAGATGCGATCAAATCTGCTTTATTTCCTGAACTCAGTTTAAGTGCCGAGCAAGTTTTTGAGGTAGGAAAGTAATTGATTAATCTCTTGTCTGGACATAGACGCGATCGACTAACTTGTCTTTTTTAGACTCTCCTTTTTTATTATTTTTTATTTGTTGAATAACTTCTTCTTTACTTTTGATTTTCATGCTGAACAGTATCCTTTGACAGTTCCTAACTCAATAATCAATTGGGTGATCAAATTATAGCTTGATCGAGCAATGATTACTTTTTCTTACAAATCTCTTTATAAACCTCAATTAACTGACTCGCAATTTGCTCCCAAGTGTAGTGGTTGAGGATGAATTGACGAGCGCGATCGCGCTTTGAATTGGGATTGCTCCAAGGTGAAGGAGAAAAAGCAAAAGTGTAATTTTTGCCAGCACTTTTGGACAAAAAGCCCTTTTGATCACAGCAAGTTTCATTTTCAGGGTTGAGCTTATTTAATAATTGCTGAATAGTGTTTAATTAATTCCTGTGCAATGCCTTCCCACGAATACCGATCGCGCACTAATTGTTTTCCCTTTTGACCCATTTTTTCTCTTAAATCAACAGAGGTTAGAAGTTGCGCGATCGCGCTAGCTAAAGGTTCTACTTCGCCCTCAACAACCAGCCCTGCGTCTGCTGCCGCGACTTCCTCAGAAATTTGAATGCCGGGAGTGAGGACTACAGGTAATCCGGCTGCCATTGCTTCCGCGATCGCGACACCAAAGTTTTCTGAAAAGGAGGGTAAGACAAATAAATCTGATCCCTGTAAAACTAAGTCTTTTTCAACACCGGAAACAAACCCTGTAAAAGAAGTTTGATCAGATAACCCCAGAGACGAAACTAATTTTTTAAGATAATTCAAATAATCGAGTTCTCCCGAACCTGCTAAAACCAAATGGAAGTTATAATCTTTTCGGGCAAGTTGACTGAGGGATTCAATCAGTAAATCTGGACGCTTTTTCTTATGAAGACGAGATAAGAATAGAACGATAGGAACGTCAGGGTTTATATTGTATTGTTGACGGAGTTTTAGTTTAGCTTGTGAAATGTATGGAGGCATTTTCACGCCAAGAGGAAGGGTAATTGTGGGAGTTTGAATCCCAAAATGACGCACATCTTCAGCTTCTCGCTTAGAAGTACAATGAATTGCAGATGCTTTTTGGAGATTGCGATGCTCAATTAAAAAGGTATAAATTTTCTTTTTCCATTGGCTTTGATTTAATGCCCAAGGTTCCAGTTGTCCAATGGGACGAATAATGTAAGGAAGATTGAAGTGACGGGCAATCACTGCAGCGCAAGTTGGAGCATAAGAAAAAAGGTAGTGATTATGTATAAGCTGATATTCACGAAGATTTTGCCAAAGCCAACCAGTAAGAGCGGTTGAAAAGATAAACTCTTTGAGAGGAGGTTCAAATCTTGGTAAAAACCAAATGGGAACCCCTTTATAGTCAACTTTCTGATTGAGAGGAATATCGAACAAAGCACCAGCATTATCGTTAGTGGTAACGATTTCGGCTTCAATGCCCAAATCTCGCAAAGCTTGGACAAGACTAATAACCACTAAACTAGGACCACCGAGTTCAGGGCTAATAGAGGGGATAACATGTAAAACTTTCACTCTACCTTCTCCTTGCAAAATGTTTCTATTAGTTTGGCAAGGGTAGATTGAAATGTATCAACACCGTAGGTTTCAATCACTTTTTCGCGTAAAGCTTGAGGTTGGTAGATTAAGGGGTTAGGATAGTTTCCTTGCAAAATTTTAATTAGGGTTTGGGCGATTTCTTCCACGTTATCAGGGTCAACTAAAGCACCAAATTCACCATTACAGAGTGCATCAATTGCACCATCTTGATTTCCCCCTAAGCAGGGTTTTCCACAAGCAAGTGCTTCTAAATACACAATACCAAACCCTTCTAATTTACTTGGCATCGCAAAGACATCACAAAGATTATAGTAATCGCAGAGTTCTTCATCAGGGACAAATCCGGCTAAGGTTACGGAGTCTTCTAAACCTAATTCTTGGATATAGTTTTCTAGTCGATCGCGATCGTCTCCTTTGCCAACAATTATATAGTGAATATTAGGAATTTTATTTTGAATTTTTGGTAGAGTTTCTAAAACTTTATCGTAACCTTTATAAGTTTCAGTAGCACAAAGCCGATTCACCGTAAGAATAATGGGCTGATCTGGCTTTAAATTGTACTTTTCTAAGAGGCGATTTGGTTTAGGTTTGATTTCAAAACGGTTGGCATCAAAAGTATTCGGAAGAAGCACGACTTGATCGGAGGAAAGATTTTGTTCTCTTAAAAGCCGTTCCCGTGTGTAGTTACTAACTGCTAAAATTTGGTCACAGTTTTCTAATGCTTTTTTTAGGGCGGGGCGTTCAATATCCCATACTTCTACGCCATGAGCGATTATCCAGTAAGGAATGCCAGCAATGTGTTTAAGCCAGTTTGCAACGGGACTAAAGTTAACATGAGTGGTAATAATTAAGTCTGGTTTTTGCAATAAGCCTCTACTGAAAAGTTGCCATGCAAAACCAGCGGTTCGTATCTTTAAATGCAAATGTCCATTAGTATAAAATTGGGTTTTTGGTGAATAGGAATGTTGCGGAAGGGGAGCGCGATCGTGCTTGAGAAAAACTTTATAATCAGCTTTTAGATCAAAAGTTTGAAGAGCTTTCAGTAAAAAAGCAGAATAGGTCTGAATTCCACCCTTAAAACCAAACATATTAGGAATCCAGAGATGTACTCTCATATATCTATTTTGGTAATCCATCTCAGCAACTTAACTCTACCGGATAAACTCAATTGTACAAATCCCGAAATTAATAATCGGCTCAAATTCCTTTCGATCAGAAGTCAACAAAACTCCATTTTCCCAATTTGCCAACGTCAAGGCAAAGCAATCTGCCAGAGAAATGCGGGTAATAATTGCTTTGTACTTGCCTACCTGCTGCCAAAACTCCATTGTTAAATCCGAGCGAACGGAAATATTAGCTTGTTGTAAACGTTGAATAATTCCTTGAGCAAAAGGTTCCCCCTCTGTTCTGAAAAATCCATAATAAACCTCACAGAGATTGACACTGTGAATCATGCACTCGTGATCATCGTTTAACAAATAAGCTTCAACAACATCTGCACCAAGTTCATCCTTGACTAGGGCAATCACAGCACAGGCATCCAAGATGACCTTCATAAGTTGCGATCTTCCCAGTCAATCTCCGCCTGCTTGCCATTAGCAAACGCATCACTGCTCAAACTTGCCTGAGCTGCTATCCCCCTCAAACTATCCCTAAAGATCTGTCGTTGTGATTCTTTTGCAGCAAAGCGACGATTCGCATCGTGTTCTTTCTGCTGAGAATTGTGCCAAACCGAATGAGTAAAGGTGCGACGTTTAAGCTGCTCTGTAGCGTAGCTAATGACCTCTAATTGCTCTTCAGTGCTCAATTGCTCAATTTCATTCAGCACTGTTTTTAATTTTGGTTTCATCCCTCAACCTCTGCTTACTTTATTCTTGGATATAGTTTTCTAGTTGAGCGCGATCGTCTCCTTTGCCAACAATTATATAGTGAACATTAGGAATTTTATTTTGAATTTTGGGTAGAGTTTCTAAAACTTTATCGTAACCTTTATAAGTTTCAGTTGAAACCAAATATTTCTGGCATCCAGACTTGGATATGGTTTTGAATCATAAGCCTAAGTAGTAATTTTCTTAAATAGCCAAACAATAAAATACAGAAGGCCTAATTGTAGCAAAATACCTGTAATTGCTTCTTCAAAGTTTCCTGAAATAATCCCATCCACCAATCCCACAAAAACAATAAATGTTGCAACTTTTAATTGAGAAAACTTTAAAAAAGGGGAAATTAAATCATTAGTTCCTCGAAAAACTAAGCCAGCTATAATCATTAAAAGGCTGCCTGCAAAACCATAATAAATGAATACTTCTCCTGGTCCAGTAGTTAAGACTGAGGTCGTATAGTCTTCAGGATTTACGCGTCCTGTCAAACGTCCAATTAAATTAGCGCTAAGATTGGTAGGTTTAGCTGGCCACAAGAAACGAGGTAACCAAAAAAACATTAGCCTTTCCCATAAATTTTCTCCTGTTCCCGGCAATCTTAAGTCATTATGTATGATAGATGTTAAGGCTAAATTTTGCTCAGCCAGTCCAAGTTTGTTAAGTGGATCCATAACCACATCAAGGTAATCATTCCAACTAAAATTTAGCATGGTTTGAAAAGCAAAATTCATATTATCTATTAAAGAAAAAGAACTACCAAATAATTGATATGACTCAAACAAAGCTTCCCGATAAACAACCAGAACGGGATATAAAACTAACCAAGATGTGAAAGCTAAGCCGAACCCAATTATAACAAACTGTACACTAACTTTTTTCTTCACTAATAAATATACAGCAGATAAAGGAATTATGATTTGCGTAAAAAATCTTCCTTTAGAACCACTAAAAAATTGAAACACTAGCTCAAAGCTAATAAGCACAAATGTTATTGACTTAATTAATTTATTCGTTTTTTCTTGCGGAGAAAGAATTTTTGCACTTCCATACAGCCAACCTATAGGATACAAAACCGAAAACTGGGCTAAAAAACTAGATATTGAGGTGGGAATCACATTTACAGCACCATATAATATACTTCCTCCTAAGAAAATTTCAATTAAGCGACTTATGGAACCCATTATGATTAAAGTAAAAAATAAAAGATTTACTTTACTTATTTGATTCGGTTTTATAAATTCCAGGTTGAGAACATTTTTACGAGAGTTAAACCAGTTCGCTACCGAAGAAGCACCAAAAACTAAGTTGCCCAAAATAAAATAACCAATATTTTGACAAAATAAACATAAAGTCAGCATCAAAGCACTTTGAGGCGCAGATACTACAATCATCGGCCATAAGTCCTGAAACCACATTGGGTAAAGTGTCATCACATAAAGATATAAAGCAAGTCCTAAGTAACCTGCATTTAAAAAGTGAATAGTTAGGTTTTTATCTACCTTTTCATTGAACAGATCGTTAGACAATACAAATAAGTTGATTCCTAGAATTAAAAGAATATTAGCCAATACTTGAATTAAGCTACTATTTACTAAGGTTAATATACTTATACCAGCACTTCCTAAGCCAAAAGAAAGGAATCTATAAAAACTAGAAATACTTCGATCCGTACCTCCTGCTAAAAACAAAGTTAGGGCTCCCCAGCCAAAAGGAATAATTGTATATAGCTTTTCTTTAAGGGTTAGAAAACTAGATAAGGAATCTGCTTTTTTTTGATTTAGTTGATCATCTTTTAGAAAATTATTAGCCATTGTATTACTCAATTGATTCCTAATTAATACGCTAGCGAAATAATTTATTTGAAATTAATTTCCTTAATCGAAAAAATTCTTTATTATAAAAACTAGCTAGAATTATTATTCGTATTAAGGTAATTATAATAAATAATTTAATACTAAATAATAAAATTAAATTACTGGCAAATAAATAAGGTACAATGAAAGCAAGTGCAACAGATAGTAAAGTCGTTAAAGCTAAACAAAAGACTCTTTTTTGATCCGTATTGCTTAAGTTAAACCAAGTTAGTTTACCATAGCCAAAGAGAGTAAATAAACTTCCAAAGGCTTGGGCTAATAAGAACCCAGTTGCTTGGTATCGAGGAATCATTAGAAATGCGGAAGCCATCATTATAAATAGCCCTTTTGTTTTCCAAATTGCAATAGTACGGGTGTTACCTGCACTAATTAGTGATTGTGAAATAACACCTGATAGGGTATTAACAAAAACAATCCAAATTGTAATTCTTGATAAAGGAATTGCCTGATCATAGGTTACACCAAATAAAGCAGGCATCAAAATATCCAAACTAAAACAAAGAAAAATACTGACTAACAAGCTTAACCCCCAAAGGGTGCGAAGGTGAATAGATTTTAATTTTTGGTATTCTGCAAAATTACTCGCAAAACTAGCTGAAAGATAGGAAATCATAACAGGACCTACTGTCGTGGGAATAAAGCTAACCAACTGCGATAATGATTGAGCCACTCGGAGATAACCCACTTGTTCTATACCACCCAATCGAGTTAACCAACCTAGCAAAGGCAATGTAATAAAATTACTTAAAAAGTTAGCTAGGTAAAAGGGCAATCCAAGATTTAGAATACTCCTAGCTTCTTGAAAGAACAGATCAAACCGTAGCTTGATTTTTTTTTGATGCAAAAGATTAAATGCAAACCACCCTGCCGACAACAAACGAATTAAAGCTGTTACTAACAATCCATAAATTGCGCCTGATAAACCCAGTAGAGAAGTGAGTATAACTGTTATGAGTGCACCTACAATTACTGTAATTGAATCTCGCAATGAATATAAGCGGAAGGCGTGCAAAGCAGTTAAGTAGAAGCTAGGAACATTAGAACTTGCTGTAACAAATATAGTTAGACCAACTAAAGGAAGCCATGTCGCAATTTTAGGCTCTCCTAAAAAGTAGGTTGCAATACTCGAATTTCCCAAGCACAAACCTAGAGTTAAGAGAGCTGCAGAACCAATAGTTAAACAACCCCCAACACCAAATAAACGCCCAACTTCTTCCTTTGCCATGCTTTGATGTTGAGCACCATTTCGTTGAACGGCAACATCTACACCTAAACGCGAGAAATTGTCTCCAGTTTGCACAGTCCTGTGTAGTAAACTGTAAACACCAAAGGCAGCTGGATCTAATAACCGCGCTAAAAATGGCAAAACAAGTAAGCCAGCTAAACGAGTAATAAACTTAGCTAGAGTGACCCAAAAGCTACCTTTAATAATTGCTTTGACAGAATTTGAAGACATTAATTACAGTGTCACTTGCAGATTTGATTTAAATTTGGAAAATTAAATATTATAGAGGTTTTATATCAAAGTTTTATTAATTAATGACTCATAGTGATGGACTTTTTCGGGAGAAACTGCCACAAAGTTTGAATATCTAAAAAAATCCCCATATAAACTGTAATCTAGTATATGTAAACCAGAACTTTTCAAGAGAAATACTTGATACCCATAAGACTCGAGTAATGAATAGGCAGCTGCTAGAGTATTACCAGCTTTAAGCCAACCGCTACCATATTCAAATTGAATCACTCCAATCTTCTTTTGGTCTAAGAGTGAAGCTGCGCCTCTAAGAACATTTAGATCCCAGCCTTCTGTCTCAATTTTCAGAAAATCAATGTAATTGTAGTTTCTTGTAGAAATTTCATCATCTAAGGTTATTGTTTTGACAAGTTTTGGTATAGCATTTTTCTTAAAGACAAGTGATGAATTTTCAGCAGCGTTTGGTCTCTCGTAGAAGGTACATTCTCCTCTAACATCTGAAGCAGCTGCCTGCAGTAATTCAAGACCATCTGTATTAAAAAACTTCTGCTTTAGTTGCTTAAAGGATTTCTCTGATGGTTCAATCAATAGCCCGTGAATATCACGATTATATACAGATTCGAGCAATAGATTAGTCCAATTACCAATGTTAGCGCCAATATCTATAAATACTGATGCAGTTGGTGCTACATTCCTAATTAGCATCAACTCACCATTTTTTGTTGGGTCGCTTTCGCAACCAAGATGATAGCCAATTACACTAGTGCATTGATTACGTAGCTTCACAGCAAGCCAAGCAAGGAAGCGCGATCGCGCTAAACCTCTTTGAATAGAACCAACTCTCAACAATTTACTGATGCCCATACTGTCTAATTGCTCCAAGTGTTACGGTGTTAATTTAAGTTTGTTAAGATGCAAATTTATCTGGTAGAGAGTCGGTAGCTTATATCCCAAGTTCGGGACTTTTCGAGCTTGGCGAATACCTTCCCGTGCTAAAGCTTTCCAAGTTGCACGCTTCCACGAAAAGTTAGGAGGATGGGCTGCTTCATTCCTGACAACTGCTTCTATAAGATAACACCACTGCTCTATAATTCGATTACAGTTAAATGCTTCTTTTACCCATCGCCTTCCTTTCTCTCCCATTTGCCTTGTTTGCTCTGGATTGCTAAGAAGCCTGATGATTGCATCAGCTAGCTCTTCTTCTGAGTTAATTAAAATCCCTGTTTCCTGATTTCTAACGGTTTCCCTAAGTCCACCTCTATTTGCTCCTACAACAGTTGCCCCTGCAGCTTGCAATTCAATAGCACTTAAACAAAACGTTTCTATAGAACCTGAACAGTTTGGATTGACAACGCCAACACTAGAAGATTCTGCAACAGAGCGAATAGTTTTAGAAGAAACTAGCCCCAGAAATTGAACTCCCTTGCTTTGAGCTTCTGCAATAGTATTGCCTAGGTAAGGGATTATCTTAGTTTCCTCAAACTCTGGTTCAGCAATTCCTAATGGTCCTAAAGGTGCATCACGGCGATAGAGCTTAGCATTTCCAAGTACAGTTAAAGTAGCATTGGGAAAGGATTGATGAATCTTTGGCCAAGCTCGGGCAACATGGTGAAACCCTTTGGAAGGAGTTAAGGATCCTAGATAGCAAACTCCTAAAGAGTCACGCTGAACTAAAGAAGAAGAATTAGAAAAATAAATGGGCTTAACCCCATTGCCATAGATAAATTCTGTTTTATCAAAAATTGGATGATCCCGAAGAAAATCGGCTTGGGTTGCTGATACACAAACTAATCTGCGAACTGATGTAGAATGAAATAGCAAATCTGCGATTTCAGGTGAGGGACCATTACCAGAAGAGATGATGCAAGGCTGATGTATCTCCTCGCATTTTTTGATTCCTGCAACTGTATCTTGGTTTTGTCTATTGCTAGTTATTAGAATGTCCATATTTGCATCTTTAGCTTTTATGGAAGCAGTAGCAAAACTATCAACTTGGATTACTTTTATTGTTAAAATCCGAGGGAGTATCTGTGTTGAAAACACAAATACTTCATAACCATACTTTGCTAAATAATAGATTAAAAAAAGATTTCGGTAGTCTGTCCCGCTTAAGCTAATCTCATGATTTAGAAAGTTCTGCCAACTCCACTCTCCTAAATGCGATGAGGGAAAATATACACCAACCTTCATAGTTTTAGCTACCTTATTAATGAATTAAGACCCTTTTTCGGATATTCTAGACAAAGGAATAAACACTTCATCATATTGAACTTCATCTCTGAGACCTTTACCATTCTTGGTTGTGAAATTATATTTTTCAAAGAAACTATAGATATCCTCAGGTTGATAGCCTGCTTGATTCAATTAGCTTTTTGTAATCTCAACGATAAATGTAGCATCAGCTAATAAGTTCATTACACCCTCAAAACCATGTAAAACAGATATTTCATCCCCTTCCACATCTATTTTAATGCACCTAACCTTTTTCAATTCTTCTTTATCCATAGGCTAATTCAATTGGTATAAATTCTGAGATAACTTTATCGTCAATTTTACTAGTAATTTCATGTCTCGAATTCATTCCAGATCGACTGACTGCAGCTAAATTAAGCTCAGAGTATTCTTGAATTTTAGATATTCCCTTATTAATAGCTTTAATATTAGTAATTCGATTATATTCTATATTAGTAAGAAGTCTCTTATATTCCCTTGGAGAAGGCTCGAAACTATAGACAGTGCCCTTCTCTTTTAAAAAATTCGCAGCACTTAATGACATATAGCCCATATTGGCACCTACATCAATAAAATTTCCACCTTCTTTGAGCGCACTGTAAATCGTTTGCATGACAAAATTGTAGCCAGTATGTCCTTCTCTAGTTATAAATTTTCTTTCATTGATTGAAAGAACAGACAGCAGGAAATACAGATTATCAACCTGGTACCATGCTTTACCTATAATTTTATCCACTAATACACCAACACGATATTTTCCTTTCTCGATCAAGAAATTGTCAACATAGATGAGATAGAGATTATGAATAGTTTTTTTAAGTAAGTTGACTAGCATATATACTTTTATTAATTAAGATAATTATTTTACTTTTTCAAAAATACTAAGAATTTCTTGAGCTCTGGCTACCGTAGTATTTTGTTTGACCCAAGAAAGCGCGTTAGCCTGAAGCTCTTGATATTTTTTTTCATCAATTGCTTTAACTTTACTAACTAATTCCTCATAGTTATGATAGATAATGCAATTACTTTCATCTAAGCCATGTGGAGCGCAAGTATCAGGTTTCTGATCTAAATCCCGAAAGCACGGAACACAGCCATTAGCTGCTATTTCATAATGACGTAAACAATCCCATCCTGAACGTTTGGTTGTTATTCCAAACTTTGACGCTTGTAAATCAGCATAATAATCCGTTTCATTGTCAAAAGCATAACCTGTATAACTCCCTTCAATATTCTCAGCAACTTCTTTATCCACAATGTGCTTGGGGAATGTTTTTATTTTTTTAGGAAGCTCCTTGATTATTTTCTCTTCTGGTATTGAAAAAGAAATTCTACGAAAGTTTTTTGGAGTTGGAAAATATTTTACTAAGGGCTGAGGTACTAACTGATAGTGTAAGTTGCGAATTGTTTCTGGTGTCCACTCTCGTTTAAAGTATAAGAAATCAGTATGAGCTCTAGGTAAAAACCACCATTTAGGATAACGCCAAAACTTTCCTGCATAAGGATAAGGTTGGGGAGTATCGGCTCCATCAATAATAATTGTATTATTAAAGCTCAGATATGGTAAAAATTCTAAAAACAAACCAAAAGACCTAAAAATATCCGCAAAAATAATTAGATCAAAAATTCCTTTTGATAGCTTTTTTCTAATATTTGATCTATCTACAGAAACATCATTAAGCAAGCCATAAATTGTAAACCCCCCTCCATGAATTTGGTATTTTTTACTCAACCCCTGTTTATAAATTAAATCCTTTTTCGGGTAGTCAGTCACTTGAATTTTTTCTGATAACGATTTAAATCCATGCAAGAGACTATCAGATAAAAAATCGCCTTCACTACCAGTGATAAAAAGAATATTATGTATTTTCATTGCACGGTATATATGCTTAAAGCTAGTTCTTTAATGCTTCGATTAAGTAGCGTGGTGCTGTGTGGAAAGTGTAAAATCGTAAATGAGTTTTATCCATTACACCACTCTCTGTATATTCAAATTGTCCTAAAGCAAGTTTCCAGCGATCGCGCCAATTTGCAATATTGGGGACAGCAATAATTACCTTACCACCAATTTTCAAATAAGGAAGCAATTTTTTAATTACTTTCACCGGATCAACCAAATGCTCTAAAACATGAGAGAAAATAATCACATCAAACTCCTCAAAGGGTAAGCTAGGGATTTGATCCTTTTCGACATCTGCTAAGTAACAGCCATTTAAATTAGACTGAGCAATGGGATATTCGACACGGGAAGAAGTAATGCCAACGACTTGGGTTGACGAGTAAAGAGAACGGATTGCCTTTCCTAAATCTCCAGCCCCACAGCCAATATCTAGAATAGCGCGATCATCCTCAGTGATGTACTGAAGAACACTAGAGTTTCCAGCATTACTGTATAAAGTTTGTTCATTAAGTCCCATAATTTTTAGTTCGATTTTTGGGTATCACTAAATTTTTCTTTAGCTTTAAAAAATGATTAAATAAGAATAAGAAATGCAAGACAAACATTGCAATTTATATTTCTAATTCATTTTTATTTAAATAAGATTTAACTCTTTTGGGAAGATATTTAATCATGCTAAAAAAAACTTTCTCTAGACTCATCACTTTACTAATTTCCATGATTAATTGATTTGCATAATTCCAATTACCTTTCAAAAGTAATTTCAGTGTGTACCATAATTGAAATTGTAGCTGAAAAGATGCCCATCTCTGTGCTTCCTGCCATTCCTGAATAATAGGATCGTTTAATAATAAATTAATCATACGAATAACTTCTAAAGAATTAGAATTATTTTTGAAATTTATTACTGAAAGTTGTTCTTTATGAAGTCTAACGGCTGCAATGGGAGTTGTGGAAATAAAAATATGTTCTTGCTTACAAATTCGATATAACCACTCCCAATCCCCAACCTGTTTCAAAGTTTCTTTAAATCCCCCAATGGTTTCAAACAGTTTTTTCTTAAAAAAGACTCTAGTTATATTTCCATTATAACTACCATACCTTAGTAATAAAGGAATAGATTCCTCAGGCCTGAAGACTTTGCTATTTCCATCACACATTTTCTCATAATATGCAATTGTTTTTTTATTAATTATATCACCCTCTGTATTTATAGTATAACGACCAAACAGTAATAAACTAGGCTGAGCAATTTCATTTATTTTATTGACACAAATCTCCAAACAGTTTGGTAAAAAGTAATCATCACTACACAACAATATTATGTATTCACCTTGAGCTTTATCTATATATCTATTAAGATTCGCAAATAATCCTATATTGACCTTATTAAAAAAAATTTTTATTCTTGCATCTTGAGAAAGATTTAATGAGTCAATATAGCTTTTGGTATCTTGACTAGAAGCATCATCAGCTATTATTAATTCCCAGTTATTGTAAGTTTGATTGAATACACTCTCAATTGCTTGCTTTAGATACTGAGAACGATTATAGACTGGAAGTACAATTGAAATCAGTGGTTTTTTCATAGATGTCATAACCTAAAAGTATAATTACTTTATCATTACTTTATGATGAGTGTTTCTCCATTAACCAAACAAAGTTACTGGCTAACCAAGTCTCTACAAAATTAGGGCATTTTACGTATTTTCGTTGTTTACCTAAACGAGATGCAAAACTGTTATAAACAGCAAGAGGCATAATTGATTGTTTTCTTTTTAAAATAAAATTATAGTTTTCTAAAATTTTTTTCAATTTGTTTTGATTAAAATGTCTTAGATGTATTCCTTCTTGATGAACTTCAGCATAGAGAAAATAGTTAATACGATGTAAAGCAAATCCAACATTTGGGGTTGATAAAATTAGAACACCACTTGATTTTAATATTCTATTAATTTCTTTGACAAATTGTTCTGCATCAGCGATGTGCTCAATCACTTCCAAGCTAACTACAACGTCCACCGAATCAGCTTCTAGGGGAATTTTATCTTCAAAATCCACTAGCGTAGTTTGAAATCCCTCTTTTTGCAAGAGATCAACTTGCCGAGGACTTCCATCTAAACCTAGATATTTATAGGGTAATGAACATTCCCTTATCAACTGTGCAAACTCTCCCATTCCTACTCCTAACTCCACCAATTTAGCCTCGCCCTCAAAACCTTCTTGGCTTACTATAGATTGAAGCATTTCAAGAGCTGGAGGATACCATGGTTTTTCTAGATTAGAATTATAAGTATTTGTTATTTTTTTATTCCAAATATTCATTTTAATTTAGTTTTTAATTTTTTTACTTCTCTATCCATCTTCAGCTTCTAGTTTTAAACTCTCTTCATCTTAAGATTCAGGTATTCTTTAGACATTGCTTTAATAATGGTTTAAGTATGTCTTCATAACTATATTTAGTTATTAAACACCTCTCTCTTGCAAACTGAGCAACAACTTTTCTTTCTGGTTCATGATTGAGATAATAAGTGATTTTTTGAATGAGTTCTTGTGTGTTCTGGAAATCAAAAAACTCAGCCTCTTTCCCCTCTTGAAATAAATTAGTAAGTTCAGTAGTCCGTTCAGCAAGCATAAACGCTCCACAAGCAGGAATTTCAATCGTTCGGCTGGTTTGCTGATCTTGATTGGCTTTCCTCAAAAAAGCAAGGTTAATTTTACTAGCACAAAGCGCTTTTACATAATCTTCTCCATAAAGTGGTTTATTTTCAACTTTAAGATTAGGATGTTTATTCACCCATTTTTCCCATCCATTGCCCCAAATTTTCACCTGAATCCCTGCTTTTGCTATATTCAGCAACTTCTCAGCTCGTTGTCGTTCAAATGTACCAATAAAAGTCACATCACTTTGGAAGAGTTCTCTTTCTTCCTTATTTAAAGGAAACGGTCGATGCAAGTTTTTATCATACCCTTGATCAACACAAATTGTTTTTTTAGGTTTCTTTGCTTTTAGCCATGAACAATTACAATTTTGACTCATTGGAGAAAACCAATAGTCATATAGGGGCAAACATTCCATTAAAAAATGAGAACGATTCTGTCTGGGTTTAATATACTCTGGCGACCAAAGTACAAATTTAGTCTGAGGGAAATTGCTTTTAATCTTGAGTAACGTACTTTTCCGAATAACTAAACCCTTGTCGATCCAAACAACACTTGGTTTCTCTACTTTCACTTTTTCTAAGAGGGCTTCATTGATTCCTGCTTTATCGGGAGGGTATCCAAGTTTATAACGAATCCGATCTAAAATAGTTGTTTTTGAATCAGACTGGGTAGAGATTGATAAAGTTTCATACCCTAGTTCTTGCCCAAGATCATGAATCGCTTGAAATCGTTGACTACTGCGAGTAAACGGAGAAAGATCGCCAACCACTAATATCTTTTGAGTCATGAGTTGAGATGTGCTAAGCAAGACTTTAAACCAATAATGTCTTCATTAAAGCTCCAGTTTTTAACTCGTTCCAAACTTTCTTTCCCTGCCCAATCTGCATGAGATATTGCCCATTTCATACCTTCTGCTAATTCTTCCACATCTCCTACCCTAAAAATCCAACCATTTTCTTTATGCTTAACCAAATCAGGGGCACAGCCAGCAGCATCACTTACAATTACCACTTTCCCTGCATTCATGACCTCATTAATTGCCAATCCCCAAGGCTCAAAATCTGAAGCCAAGACAAAACAATCACATAAATCATAAACCTCCGCAATTTTCGATTGATTCCAAAATCCTAAAAAACGAATCGAATCCCATCCCGTAGATTTTGCTTCCGCTTCCAACTGCGGTCTCAATTCTCCATCTCCCACAAATAACAAGTAAGGTTCCGGTTCCCTCCTACCATCAGCAGAGAGCAACCGATAGGCAGCTAAAACATCTTGCGGTCGTTTTTTGGGAAGCAGTTTAGCCGCAAAAAGAATAATCGGTCTGCCCTTCGCTAACCCCAATGACGCTCTAAGTGTTTCCCGATTTTGATGAGCAATGCTTGCCTTTTCCTGAAAATAATCATTATTCACAGCGTATGGCATCGGAAACAAACGCTCCTCATTTACTCCATAGCGTTGATAAAATTGATAATTTAAAGTTCCCACATAAAGGAATGCAGAAACTCGATCAAATAACCACTTCAATAATGCCGATTTAACAATTTTTTTCAGTCCACCTGTTGGCTCATCCAACCCATTCGACTCTCCTCGCAGCAAAACTGGAATGTCTAACTGATTAGCTGCCAGTATTGCTTGCAAACTACAAACCCAAAACCAGCCATGTACCCACACGGCATCAAAATTGCCTTCCTTTAATAGTTTAGTGATATTTTTAGCAATCGGTTGCTTGACCCAGCTATGCCGTTCTTTAGCACCCCAAGTATCGAGAAAATGATGCTTATACCCCTCAGTGAGAGGAATATCCCATTTAATTGCCTTGCCAAAACCAGGGTCAAGATATTCTTGTACTGAAAAATCGCTGAAGAAGAAGACCTCCAAGTCAATCTCAGGATCAGCAGCAATCAAGCGTAACAACGGCGCTTGATACTGAATGGGATGAGAGACAAAATAGGCAAGACGCTTAACCATAGCAACTTAAGATTCTGGCATTTTATGCGAGGTTTATAATAATCATTAAACTCATCGACTGCAATCACTTTTTTCGCCATCATCCCGTCACTTCGAGACACACAGCATCTTACTGGGATCACAACGGTCAATATTCGGTTGAATCGGAGTTAGAGAACTCGCTTCAAGTTCATTATCAATATTGCGGCGACTTAAATTGCCCACAGTGGCTACCTCATAGCCATGATTAGATAAATAAAGTGCCGTCGGCCAACCGCAAAAACCATCTCCTCCTAAAACAATTACCCGTTTGCTCATCGTTTTTTCCTCCTGATTTGCATTTAGAATAGGCTGAACTGCTTGAGATTTGCTATTAGTAGAACCACTGATTTTTTGATCTTGAGACACAGCATTACGACTGGTCAAATCGCCCGAAGTTTCATCACTTGTCCCGTACAAATGAAGACCGCATTCCGTTTTTTCCATTTCCCGCCAACGACCGCTGCGTTCACTTTCACCCGCCCTAACAGGGGTTGTTAAAGGCTCATCCCCAATACTGGCATAGCCTTGGTCGTGCAACGGATTATAGGGAACTTGATATTCATAAACATACCGCCAAACCTCTCGATACGTCCAGTTTGCCAAAGGATTAATTTTGAGATAACCGCGAGGGTCTTTTTCTAAAATCGGCATCATTTGACGAGTCGCAGACTGATCGCGCCGTCGCCCTGTCACCCAAATTTGAGCATTCAGTTCCATTAAAGCACGCTCTAACGGCTCAATTCGAGTCAGGGCATGAAACTTGTCCAGATCCTGTTGCCAAAGCTGATCGCCATAACACGCTGCAAACTCCTCCCGACAAGCCATCCCCCTCGGTCGATAAATGCGGAGGTCAATGCCATAGTGACTTTGCAATCTTGCTGCCGTTTCTAGCGTCTCTGGAAAATGATGCAGTGTATCAATAAAAATAATCGGAACTGATTGATATAATTCGATCTCTTGATCAATTA